>JAVBPP010000004.1:0-59261 GCA_031549535.1 Oscillospiraceae bacterium | reverse complement strand
GGGTTTTCAAAACTCTCCTGTCCGGGGTGCGGGGTTTTTGTAAACCGCTTCGTCTGGTTTATAGGGTTCTGAAAACCGGGGCTGTCCGGTTTATAGGGTACAGTTTAAAGCGTCATAAAAAATCAAGAAAAAGCTTTGCTGCATGGCTTTTTCACAGATTTTTATCTACGCTTTCTTTGGATATTGGTATTACGACAGCTTCAAGTGCTTTTTTATTTCTTAGTATAACAGAAAAAAGACAGCGAGCCTATACGAATCATTACATAAAAAGCGAGCTACCCCGCTTTGATGGGCGCAATCAATAACAGCACGTTCTCGAGAAAATTGTACTTTTATTGACGGACTAAATGGATAGCGGTATACTATTACCCTAGCACCAATAGTAGCAAAACGATTCAGAACAGTTTGAATTATGTTGTGGATTTATCCAAGGGGGAAGCAGAATGGCAATCAAAACAAACCTCATCATGCGGCATTGGGTGAAAAACGAAAAACAGGATTTGGACCGCATTGCGCAGCAAACGCCAACGCAGGGCGTCACACAGCTTAAGGACATTCCCTATATTCCGGATGGGCATACGGCGCATTTGCTAGATGTCTACTACCCGGAGGGAACGCGGGAGAAGCTGCCGGTTATTATCAACATTCATGGCGGCGGTTTTTCCTATGGGTATAAGGAATTGAATCTGTATCATAATCTTGCTATAGCAAAGCAAGGCTATACGGTGTTTAGCCTGAATTACCGGGTTGCACCGGAGTCGCTGTTTTTGCAGCAGGCGGAGGATTTGAACGCCGCCCTGTGTTGGATTGCGCAGCATGGAGCGCAGTACCCTGCCGATATGCAAAACATTTATCTGACGGGTGACTCGGCCGGCGGTATGCATGCCATGCTTCAAGCTCTTTTGGAGAGGAGTGAGCAGCTGCGCGGCATATTTGGTGTGCGGCAAAGCGGCCTGTCCATTCGTGCGCTGGGCTTGATTTCCGGCGGTTTTGTGCTCACAAAGGGCTTGGGTAGGTTCCTGTTGGCCGGTTTGGTGTTTGGCAAGGGCTATGCAAAATCACCCGCTTTTCGCGCGGTGGATATTCGTACCATGCCGGATTTGGAACAGCTGCCGCCCTGCTACCTTGTCACCAGTGCGCAGGATTTTGTGCAGAGCCATTCCCATGCATTTGCAAAGCTGCTGCAAGAAAAGCAGGTGCCCTATCTGTTGCGGGATTGGCCAAAAGCTGCAGACAGGCGTTTGGATCATGTCTTTAGCGTCACCTACCCGCACTGGGAGGAAAGCAGGGCTGTTATGCGGGAGATGCTAAACTTCTTTCAGCATTATGCGTATCCCAACGATACGGTATTGCATTACTCCTGCACCAAACAGCAATAACTAACTGTTAAGTGCCGGAGTAATAGCGCAAAAAAGGATTGCACTTGTTTCCCCGTTGGATTATAATAGTACTCCTGCATCAAATGGTAGCACGGGTTTTGCGGGATAAAATCCCATACAGCAAAGCATTTCATCCCGCAAACCTGCGACCATTACATGCAGGAGTGATAAAAGCAGTTTTATAGAAGAAGAGGTAGTGTTTTGGCTGATAAAACCATGCGCTTGCAAAAAATGCTGGCGGAGTGCGGGGTTGCGTCCCGCAGAAAGGCGGAGGAGCTGATTGCGGCCGGGAAAGTGCGTGTGAACGGGCATCCCGCCCAAATCGGGCAGAGCGTTGACCCGCTGCGCGATGAAGTGACCGTGGGCGGCAAACGGGTGAAAAGGCAAGAGAATCTGCGTTATATCATGTTGCACAAGCCGCGCGGCTATGTCACCACCATGACGGACGAGCTGGGGCGCCGCTGTGTTGCGCAGCTGGTGCAGGATGTACGCGAGCGGGTCTACCCCGTTGGCCGGCTGGACCGCAATTCGGAGGGCTTGTTGCTGCTGACGAACGACGGCAGCTTTGCCAATACCATGATGCACCCGCGCAGCCACGTCCCTAAGGTTTACCGCGTTACGGTTCGCGGCGTTATGACACAGGAGCAGATGGACCGCTTCGCCGCAGGGATTGAGCTGGAGGGCAGGATGACTGCGCCCTGCGAAATCATACCGATTCTCAAAGAGGAGGAGCGCATGGTGGTGGAGGTGGTGCTCTATGAGGGCAGAAACCGCCAGATTCGTTATATGATGGAGGCTCTGGGGCTCACGCCAATACGCCTGAAACGCAAGGCCATCGGCCCGGTGCAGCTGGGCATGCTCCCGCAAGGGCAATGGCGCGATTTGACCGAGCAGGAGGTAAAGGCGCTGCTGCGAAGCGCCAGCCAAAAGGGGAGGGAACAGGATTGATTCACTGCAAACCGTTTACACAGGGTGATTTTACCGGCTATCATGGCGTGGACGAGGAAAAAGAACGTGAGGCCAAGCTGCTGTTCCGCCAGGAGGGTATGTTTATAGAGCTGTGTTCCTATACGGGGGACAGCGCTGCAGATTTGGGCGAAATGCTCCTGCGCAGCGCACTGAGTTACGGCGCAAACCGCAATGCTTTTGTTGCGCGGGCGGCACTGGATTTCCCCTTAGCGCATATTCTGCGCAATCTAGGCTTCCGGGAGCAAGAGGCTACGCTGCAGGCGGAAATTCCGGATGTGCTGTTGGGTGGCTGTAGAAAATAGGATTGAGGGAGGGGTATCATGTCTCTCTATGAAAGAGTGTTGCTTTATGTTGCTGTTGGTCTTTCTGCAGGCACGCTTTTTGCGGTTTTAGTGCTATGGTGCAGATATAGGCGCAGCAACTTAAAGTTAGTTCAAAAGCAGGATCAAAGCAACTCCTTCGTAGGATTTTTAATTGCGGTTGCGGCGTTGTTCGTGATAGGAGCCGGTGTTGTGATAGGGTTGCTACTTTACAATAATGATAAAGTGACCCAATTTGAGATACAAGCGCAGAATATTCTAGATATGCAGGCAGTTACGCTAACAGTGGCGGGTCTTGCGGTGTCATTGGTGAGTATCATTACAGTGATTTTTAATAATATTGACCGGGAGAAGAAAGTGAAGGAGCTGGCAGTACAGCTCAAAGAACAAAATGAAAAAGAAGTGGCACAAATTAAGGATGCATATAGGGAACAGCTAGAGAAACTAGATGCGTTAGATGTGCAGATTGCTAAGTCTAGAATACAAATGGAAATCATGGAAGGCTTGCTGTTGAGTGATGAACAGTTTGATATAAAGAGTAGGCGGTTGAACGATTTACATAATCGATATCCCCATAACAACAACAACATTATCAAAGGACTAATGGCGCTGTACAACAATCAAGCCAACCATGTCAAGGATAGCAAAATTCGTAAGGAGTTATATGAGAGAATTCTGTTTTTAGAGCATTCTTGTGTGCCGCAGGATATGCAAGAAAATGAGTATTTGTCTACTTATACAATTGTTGGTGAGGCCTACCTAAGTATTGGGAAGTTGGAAATATCAAACAAGGAGTTGGCGGAGGACTATTTGAAACATGCGGAGCGGATTTATAAAAATATTACCTTGAAACATCCGGAAAGTTCAAAAAGTACAATTGTGCAAAATATGCTTGGGTTAACCTATTTCTGGCTGTTTTTGTGCTCTGGAAAAGAAAATGTTGCCTGGCTGCAACAGTCGGAGGGATGCTTTGGCCGTTCTACGTTATATGAAAATAGCAATTACCGATTTGAAAATAATTATGGAGTTACGTTACATAATTTAGCGAAATATTATGCAGATGATGCTGGAAAACGTACAGAGTATCTGCAGCACGCATTAAAACGACACCAGATTTCTTTTGATCTTAACCCTCAACATGCGCTTTCGGTTCTGAATATTGCGGATGTAAAGTTAACGCAATTTCAATATGAATATGATTTTGACTTTACAAAAATGAATGTGGAAGATGTCATCAATGCAGTGCCTCTTCAAACTTCGCAGCAGGAAAAGATGGAGATAGCGATACAAGATATTTTGCGATTTTTGGATAAGGCTCAATCTCTTAATCCCTTGTTGGCAAACTGTTACTATAAGCGAGCAAACTGCTATTTATATTATGTAATTTTGCACGTGGCGATTAAGAAAAGATTGAAAGATGGGGAGGGGCAACAAATAATGTTGTGTAGACAAATTCAGAGTGAATTAGAAGAAGCGCGGCACAACCTTTCCCGAGCGGAGCAAATTAATAACAAAAGCGATGCGCTGATAGAGCTGAAAAAGCTGTATGAGACATTGTCTGCCACGTTTCATAAAGATTAGCTAGAAAACAGATAAATAATTTTGGAATTGTAAAGAAACGCTTGCATTTTGTTTGGTGTTGTGATAGTATTCTTTTGTTGTGCTCGTGCGCACGGGCATGTTGTACCGTTTACGAAAGGAATGGTTTGAGCCATGAAGGAAGGAATTCACCCGAACTATGAGGCGACAGAGATTCGCTGCGCCTGCGGTGAGGTTATTGAAACCGCGTCCACCAAAAAGAATATGCGTGTGGATATTTGCTCCAAGTGCCACCCGTTTTTCACCGGCAAGCATAAGCTGGTGGATACCGGCGGGCGTGTGGATCGCTTTAACAAGCGTTTCAACATCCAGCAGGAGAAAGAATAAGTCCGGTTTGTGTAACCAATTCCGGCGGCGCTGTAACGCGCCGCTTTTGGTGTTTTTGAACATATGACAGAATATCGAACGATACAAGCCGAGGCGACGGCGGAATATATTGTGAAACGTTCCCGCTTCCTGGCGCGTATCACGCCGCTGGAAAGTTGCGGGGCGGCGCAGGAGTTCATTTCTGCCGTTAGCCGGGAGCATTGGGACGCCACGCATCATGTCTATGCATATATCCTGCGTGAGGGGCAGACCCAGCGTTATAGTGACGATGGCGAGCCGCAGGGAACGGCGGGCATACCGGTGTTGGATGTGCTGCGTAAGGCGGAGTTGACGGATTGCGCTGTTGTTGTTACGCGCTATTTCGGCGGCGTCATGCTCGGCGCAGGTGGGCTTGTGCGTGCCTATACCCACAGCGCCGCGCTGGCCGTGCAGGCGGCCGGGGTGTTGCGCATGGCAAAAAGCGCGGTTTGCAGCGTTGCCTGTGACTATGCCCGTTACGGTAAACTCAATGCCCTCATCCTGGAAGGCGGTGGCAAGGTGACGGATACGGTGTTTGCGGTGGATGTAACGCTGCACTACGAAATTCCACTCAGCGCTGCGCAGGCGCTGGAAGAGCAGTTGATTGACGCCAGCTTCGGCAGTTGTAACATTGTGCGAATGGGAGAGCGTTTCGCGCCCTTTTCAGAAAAACAGTGAACAACAGGGCGGAAATAAAGGGTTTTCAGTATTTTTTGCGTATTGGTTAGTGAGAACAGAAAATAGGTGGTAAGCATGCGGGAACTGAAATCAATCGGGGTTATGGCCTGCGAGAGGGAACATGATTTTCTTTCGCCCCATGCCGCCTTTGCGGATGAGAGCCGCGGGCGCAAACGCGGGGAGGAGTCCTGTGCCCTGCGTACCTCGTTTCAGCGGGACAGGGACCGCATCATCCACTGCGACTCCTTTCGCCGTTTAAAGCATAAAACCCAAGTGTTTCTTTCGCCCATGGGCGACCATTACCGCACCCGCCTAACCCACACGCTGGAGGTGGCACAAATTGCCCGCACCATAGCCTGCGCCATGCGCCTGAATGAAAATCTGACCGAGGCCATCGCGCTGGGGCATGATTTGGGTCACACACCCTTTGGCCACGCGGGGGAACGAGCGTTGGATGCGGTTTGCGCGGAAGGGTTTGCGCACTATAAACAGAGCCTGCGCACCGTTGACCGGCTGGAAAAGGAAGGCGCTGGTCTGAACTTGACCTGGGAGGTGCGTAACGGCATAGTATGCCACACCAAGGGGCGGGAGGCTGCAACGCTGGAGGGGCGGATTGTTCGCCTGGCGGATAAAATTGCTTACATCAATCATGATATAGATGATGCCATCCATGCCGGGGTTTTGACGGAAGAGGAGCTCCCCGGGGCCGTTTGCGCGGCGCTTGGTCACCGCAAATCAGAGCGCATCAACACACTGGTGCTCTCCGTTGTCAGCAACAGCGGTCAAGAAATTGCGCTGGCTGCGCCGGTGAAAGCCGCTTTCGACACACTGCATCGCTTTATGTATGAGCAGGTCTATACCAACCCTGTGTGTAAAAGTGAGGAAAATAAGGCAATGGAAATGGTGCAGCTGCTGTATGCCCACTTCACAGCCAACCCGGAAACAATGCCGGCGTTCTATCACGGAATTGCGCAGCAGGAGGGGGCGCCGCGCGCCGCCTGTGACTACATTGCCGGCATGACGGACCGCTATGCTGTGCATGTGTTTGAGGAGCTGTTTGTACCGCACTCATGGACCTATTAGAGGAGGTGCACAATTGATTAGCGATGCCTTTATACAAGAGTTGCGCGGCAGAGCGGATATAGAGGAGACCGTTTCCCAATATGTCAATTTGCGCCGCAGGGGCAATCTGATGACCGGGCTTTGCCCGTTTCATAATGAAAAGACACCCTCTTTTACTGTATATACCCAGAGCCAGTCGTTTTACTGTTTTGGCTGCGGCGCCGGCGGGGATATTATCAGCTTTGTTCGCAGGATTGAAAATATAGACTATGTGGAGGCGGTCAAGCTGCTTGCACAGCGTGCGGGTATGCACATGCCTGAGGATGGCTATGACGATACCCTCATGAAACGCAGGCAGGAAATCCTTGCCGCAAACCGGGAGGCCGCGCGCTTTTTTCACGAACAGCTGTTTACCCCCAGGGGAAGGACGGCGCTGGGCTATCTGCAGGGCAGAGCCCTGGACGCGAAAACGATTCAGCATTTCGGCTTGGGGTATGCGCCGGATGCTTGGGGGGAACTACTGAACGCGCTGCGGTCAAAGGGCTTTTCCGAGCAGGTTTTGTTGGAGGCGAACCTAGCGCGAAAATCGGAAAAAGGGAACGCCTACGATAACTTCCGCAACCGCCTGATGTTTCCGATTATTGATATCCGCGGCAATGTCGTCGCCTTTGGCGGCAGGGTGCTGGACGATTCCAAACCCAAATATATCAACACATCGGATACAATGGTTTATAAAAAGTCACACGCTGTGTTTGCGCTGAACTTTGCGAAGAATGAAAACGGCGGAAAGCTGATTGTTGCGGAAGGCTATATGGATGTCATTGCCTTGCATCAGGCGGGGTTTACCAACGCCGTTGCCTGCCTTGGCACTGCGCTCACAAAGGAGCAGGCGAATCTGCTCTCGCGCTATGGCGAAGAAGTTCTGTTGGCCTATGATACAGACGGTGCCGGGCAGCAGGCCACCAAGCGCGCGATTGAAATTTTTCGTTCCACCAGCCTGCGGGTGCGTGTGCTGCAGATGAGCGGCGGGAAGGATCCGGACGAAATCATCAAAAATCATGGCAGAGATCGTTTCCGTGATATTATTGAAAATGCGGCGAATGATATTGAATACCGCCTGTTGCGTGAGCGTGAGAATCACGATGTTACGACAGATAGCGGAAAAATGCAATTCCTTAAGGCGGCGGCAGAGCTGTTGGCTGCCCTGCCGGGTGAAATTGAACGGGATATCTACCTTACTCGCTTGGCGCAGGAGCTGGAGGTGAGCAAGGAGGCGATTGCCAGGGAGGTTGCCTTTCGGCGGGAAAAGCGCCTAAAAAACAGGGAGAAGGAGAAGGAACGCTCCCTGGAAAAGGGTTTGGAATTTGGGCTGCGGCAGAGAAACGCGTTGCAAAATCCGCAGCAGCGCGGGGTAAGGGCGGAAGAAATCTTGCTTTCCTCCCTGCTACGTAATCCTGATTTTTATAAAAAAGTCCAAGGAAAAATCCAAAGTGTAGACTTCCTTACAGAATTATACGGTCGGTTGTTTGCTGTGCTGGCTCAGCGTGCGGATGCACAAATGGAGCTTGACCCGCTGTTTCTCTCACAAAGCTTTTCGCCGGATGAGATGAGCGCGGTGATGCGCCTTACACGCATGGAGGATCTGCTGAAAAATTCTGTGCAGGAATGTGAGGACTGCATCGCGGTGATTTTGGAAGAAAAGAAAAAAAATATGCCGTCGGATGTCGGAAAGCTGGACGATTCCGAATATTTGCGGCTATTTCAGAAAAAATTATGATATACATAGGCGTGAAGGAGTATTGTGCATGGATGGTATGGAAAACAAATCTGCGATTAAGTTGCTGCTGGAAAAGGGCAAGGCGAACGGTAAGCTGACCACGCAGGAAATTGATGAGGTCATCCTCGAAATGGATTTCGATATTGAGGAGCTGGACAAGCTTTATGAAACCATCGAGAGCTATAGTATCGAAATTGTGGACGACCTGACGAATGCTGCGCTGGAACCGGTAACGTTTGATATTGATGTCCCCAAAACAGCTGACCTTGCCGTGGGGGACGATAGAAGCTTGGCCGTGGACGACCCGGTGAAAGTATATTTGAAGGAAATTGGGCGCGTACCGCTTTTAACCACGGAGGAGGAAATCGAGCTGGCGATTAAAATTGGCGATGACGATGCCTTTGCCAAAAAGCGCCTGGCCGAAGCAAACCTGCGCCTGGTTGTGAGTATTGCCAAGCGCTATGTGGGGCGCGGCATGCAGTTTCTGGACTTGATTCAAGAAGGTAACCTGGGTTTGATTAAAGCCGTGGATAAATTTGACTACACCAAGGGCTTTAAATTCTCCACCTACGCAACCTGGTGGATTCGCCAGGCCATCACACGCGCCATTGCGGACCAGGCCAGAACCATCCGTATCCCGGTACACATGGTGGAAACCATCAATAAGGTGAAAAAAACCAACAGTCAGTTGCTGCATAAAAACGGCAGGGATCCGACAGCGGAGGAAATTGCGGCGGAGCTGGACATGCCGGTGGAAAAGGTGCGTGAAATTTTGCGCGTGGCACAGGAGCCCGTTTCACTGGAAACCCCCATCGGCGAAGAGGAGGACAGTCACCTGGGTGATTTTATTCAGGACGAGGATGCACCCGCCCCGGCGGACGCAGCCTCTACATTGCTGCTCAAAGAGCAATTGGGCGATGTGCTGCGTTCCTTGACACCGCGCGAAGCAAAAGTGTTGGAGCTGCGCTTTGGTTTGACGGACGGCACACCGCACACCTTGGAGGAGGTCGGGCAGGAATTCAATGTTACGCGTGAGCGTATTCGTCAGATTGAAGCAAAGGCTCTGCGCAAACTGCGTCACCCGAGTCGGAGCAAAAAGCTAAAAGGGTTCTTAGATTAATATTAAAAAATGGAAAAAACAACAACGTTTTGCCGTTCTTACAAAAAAATGTGAATATTTTGAGAAATTACTATTGCATTTTTTTCCGATTTGTATTACAATAGCAAGCGTGAAGAGGGTATTCATACCTGAACGTCACAAAAATTAAAGGAGGAAACATTCATGAAGAAAGTTCTTGTAGCAATCCTTGTTGCAGCGATGCTTCTTGTCTCGATGAGCGTGTTCGCGATGGCAACTGATGAGGTCGTCAATCCTGACTGTACTTGTGATGGTCATACCCATGGTTTCCACGTCAAAAATGCTGAGACCATTGACTGTGATTGTGGGCATGTCGCTACTCCCACAGAAGCTTTCCTTGCATGGATTGCTGAGTACATCGGCCCCAAAGTTGCTGATGTTATTTACAGAATCATTGTTTGGATGGGTATCAGAGTAGTTTTCTAAGAATCGCTTTCAATTAAAGACAGCGCCGGGTGAAAACCCGGCGCTGTTTCTCTGCAATGCTACGTTTATACGCGTTCATACACGTCAAAGCTAAACTCCAATCCGTTTTCACACTGGCGTTCTGACCGACTGCTCAGCCGCCATGCGGGGGAAAGATCGAAACGCGGCAGGGCTGCGTCGTGCGGGGCGCGTGCGTAAAACTGTGTGATATAGGCGGTGTTGCAATAGGGGAGCAGTTGCTCATAGATGCTTTGCCCGCCGAAGACGAAGATGTCCTGCGGCGCAAAGGCCTTTAGCGCTTGCAGCAGCGTGGGAATATCAGCATAAATCTGTAGCTGCTCCGGCGGATATAAGGCTACTTGCGCAAGGTTGGAACGCGTCAAAACAATATTCAGCCGATTTGGCAAAGGTTTGCCGTTTGGCAGGGAATCGAATGTGCCGCGCCCCATAACAATTACTTTGCCAGTGGTGCGGTTCTTCACGTTCTGCATATCCGCCTTTACGCGGAATAGTAGCTGCCCTTTGTTGCCGATACCCCAGTCGAGGTCTGCGGAGGCAAGTAAATTCATGGTAAAAATCTCCTATTCCGCAACCGGGATTTTTGCCGGAAACATATGCGCTTCATAGCCGTCAAGCGCAAAATCATCCACAGTAAAGGCATAGAAATCCTGCTTCTGCGTGTTCATCACGAAACGCGGCGCGGGTAGGGGCTCCTTTTGCAGCAGCTCCTCCACCAGCGGCACATGGCGGTCATAAATATGCGCATCGGCAATCACATGCAACAGTTCGCCCGGCACAAGGCCGCTCACATGTGCAAACAGATGCACCAGCACCGCGTATTGGCAGACATTCCAGTTGTTTGCAACCAGCATGTCCTGCGAGCGCTGGTGTAAGATGGCATTCAGACGGTTGCCGGAAACGTTGAAGGTCATGCTGTAAGCGCAGGGGTAAAGCCGCATGTTGTGCAAATCCGCATGGACATAAATATTGGTGAGGATTCGCCGGCTCTGCGGATTATGTGTTAGGTCAAAGAGCACCCGGTCAACCTGATCCATTTCACCTTCGCTGTAGCGGTGTTTCACACCCAATTGATAGCCGTAGGCCTTGCCGATGCTACCGCTTTCGTCCGCCCAGGCGTCCCAGATATGGCTGTTTAAGTCATGGACATTGCTGCTTTTTTTCTGCCAGATCCAGAGTAGCTCGTCCACGGCGTTGCGAAAGCCGGTTTTGCGCAGCGTAATGACAGGGAACTCCTGCGAGAGGTCGTAGCGGTTGCACAAACCAAAACATTTCACGGTGTGGGCAGGTGTGCCGTCCTCCCAGCGCGGGCGAACGGCAAGCTCGGTATCCCAAAAACCCTCGCTTAGTATTTGTCTGCAATTCTGCAGAAATAGGGTGTCCGCGTAGCTCATGCCATGACCTCCGAATTTGATTTACAGTAGTTTCAAGTCCTGCATCAATTTGGGTAAGCCCATTTCAAAGTTGACGCCAAAGCGGATATCCGTGCCCGCGTCCTTGGTGCGCTGAATGCTGTCGTGCGTGAAATGCACGGCAATTTCCGTTGCGTCCGCGAGGGAGAAGCCGTTTAGGTACGCGCCCACCAGCGCGCTGGCGTAAACGTCGCCGGTGCCGTGGTAGTAGCCGGCGATGGTGCTGTCAAATGCATAGCTGATTTCACCTGTCTCGCGGTCAAACGAAGCCGCACCGAGTTGCTGATTGTCAAAATAGACTCCGGTCAAAACAACCTTGGAAGGACCCATCGCGGAAAGGCGATGCAGCAGACCTTCCACATACTCCTTGGTGTACGGGCCTTCTACGAATTCCTCGCCCAACATAAAAGCGGCCTCTGTAAAATTGGGGACAACGATGTCCGCCATCGCGCACAGGGATGCCATTTCCTTGGCGAAAGCCATGTCAAAAATGGCGTACATCTTGCCGTTGTCTGCCATAGCAGGGTCGGCGATGAAAATGCCACCGTTTTTGCGGAAATCCTTCACAAATTCTTTGACAATCGCAATTTGCTCAAACGAGCCTAAAAAGCCGCTGTATATAGCGTCAAACTCCAAAGCGAGGCTCTGCCAATGCGCCGAAATGGGGCGCAAATCTTCGGTTAAATCCCGGTAGGTAAAGCCGGTGAACCCACCCGTATGCGTGGAAAGGACGGCGGTGGGCATCACGGTGGTTTCAACCCCGGTGGCCGAAATAATCGGCAGCGCAACGGTGAGCGAGCATTTCCCAAACCCGGAAATGTCATGGATGGCGACAATGCGTTTTTGCTTTTGCATGTGTATAGTTCTCTCCTTGAAATAGATTAACGAATTACTTCTAAACCGCCCATATACATGCGCAGGGGGGCGGGAATATTGACGGAGCCGTCCGCGTTGAGGTTGTTCTCCAAAAAGGCAATCAGCATACGGGGCGGGGCGGCAACCGTGTTATTCAATGTGTGGGCAAAGTAGTTGCCATCTTTGTTTTTGACGCGAATACCGAGCCTGCGCGCCTGTGCGTCGCCCAGGGTGGAGCAGCTGCCCACTTCAAAATATTTCTGCTGGCGCGGGGACCAAGCCTCCACGTCAATGCTCTTGACCTTCAAATCCGCAAGGTCTCCGGAGCAGCATTCCAGCGTACGCACCGGAATATCCATGGAGCGGAACAGCTCAACCGTGTAACCGTAGAGCTTGTGGAACCAGTCCATGCTGTCCTCCGGTTCACAGACGACGACCATTTCTTGCTTCTCAAACTGGTGAATGCGGTAGACGCCGCGCTCTTCAATGCCATGCGCCCCAACCTCCTTGCGGAAACAGGGAGAATAACTGGTCATCGCCTGGGGCAGACTGTCCGGCTGCAGAATTGTGTTGATATAGCGGCCAATCATCGAGTGCTCACTGGTGCCGATGAGGTAGAGGTCTTCGCCCTCTATCTTATACATCATGTTTTCCATTTCGGCAAAGCTCATCACGCCCGTCACAACATTGCTGCGAATCATATAGGGTGGGATGCAGTAGGTGAAGCCCTTATCAATCATAAAATCACGCGCATAGCTCAAAACCGCCGAATGCAGCCTTGCGATGTTCCCCGTGAGGTAATAGAAGCCGTTTCCGCTTGTCTTGCGGGCGGCATCCAAATCCAGTCCGTTGAGGCTTTCCATGATATCCACGTGGTAGGGGATTTCAAAATCCGGAACAAGCGGCTCGCCGTAGCGCTCCACCTCCACATTTTCGCTGTCGTCCCTGCCAATTGGCACACTGTCGTCAATAATGTTCGGAATCAGCATCATTTTCTCGCGGATTTGTGCGGTGAGTGCTTCCTGCTGCTGCTCCAATTCTTGCATTTTCGGCGCAATTTCCGCCACGGTCAGCTTGGCCTGCTCTGCCTCTTCCTTTTTGCCTTGAGCCATCAGGCCTCCGATTTGCTTACTCACAACATTGCGCTGGTTACGCAGACTATCGCCCTGCGCAATTGCCGCGCGCACTTCAGCATCCAAGGCAATCACTTCGTCCACCAAGTCGAGCTTCGCGTCCTGAAATTTTTTCTTTATATTCTCGCGTATCAAATCTGGATTGTTTCGCAGAATTTTTATATCTATCAAATCATATCCTCATTTCTTAGAACTAAATTTAGCTTTTTCTTTCGCCTGCGTCTCAAAATCCTCGTGAATGGGCTTTGCGGCAATCACAAAATTGAGTGCTGCCGCAGCAAGGAAGAGTGCTACTGTAACAAAGGGCAAGGCGTTTAAATCGCCGCTTATTACAGGCAGTTGCCCACTCATGCTCCGCAGCACGGACTGCATCATCAATGCGCTGAACAGCATGCCTCCCGCGCCCAACAGGTTGAAAAAAGCGGGGCTGCGGCTGCGCAAGCGTTTGTTGCCCACGATAAAGATCAAAAGAGTAATCGGCGGAATGAGAACGCACAGTAGATAGGGGAAGAAAGCAAACAAAAATCGCTGTGCGTAGCTGCCGAATATATCAGACGAGGCCAGCGCTGTTATCGTGCCGAAATCCGCGCCGAACAGGGTGCCAAATGCGGTGAGAATGTTGAGTGTTTTGCTCTGCCCTGTAAAGGGGAATTCTAAAACCACCTTACCCATTGGCAGCAAAAAAGAGAGCAGCGGCAATGCGCCTATGGGAACGCGCAGTTTGCGCAACGTTGTCCCCAACAGAGCGTAGCGAATGCGCGAAAGCTTGAGGTGGAACTGGTAGTAAGCCTCCTCCGCTGCGCGATTGTCCTCCTCTAAGCGATTTTCCCAATCATAGTTCGGGATATTCACCCCGCACTTTGGGCACTCCGCCCGGATGTTCCAGGCCTTTAGTTTGTAGTTGCATTTGGGGCAGCTTGCCATCCCAATTCCCCTTCCTTTGCTTTAACTTGTGTATGTTGTAAAACCGGCTGTGCCGCTAGGGAAAGGCCGAGTAAAACAAAAAAAGAAAATACCAGCTTCGGCCCATATAAGATATATTCTGTCGCTCCGCAGAACAAGAAGCCGGCCATGCAGGAGAGCAGCGTTACACCCAGCAGCCGTCCTTCCCGCGAGAGCTTGCACAGGCGGATTACATTCCAAATAAATGCGCCAATCACAGCGGCAAAGAAGCAGAGGCCGAACACACCGTTTTCCACGAGCAGCTCCAACACGATGTTATGCGCATGCGGCTGTTCAATGCCATATTGCTCCGCTAAAATCTTTCGCAGCGGTTCCACGCCCGTGCCGATTCCGAACAGCCAGTGCTCACGCAGCAGCGCCAGGCAGGCCTTCCAAATGTTGGTGCGAATGCTGATGGAAACATCAGCGGAGTTGAAAATCGTGAGTAGGCGGTCGATTACCCCCGCGCGCCACATGACCAACAGGCCAACAGGTGCAGCGCCAAGCGCGAGCAAAAGCATCTTTTTACCATAAAACAGCAAGACAAACAGTGAAACGGCAAAAGCAAGATAGGGGCCACGCGAGTAAGAAAACGCAAGACCTCCCAGCATACAAAGGCAGGAGATGCCATAACTGATTTTTTTTATCCGTTCCTTGCAATAGAGCAGGCCATAAACCGCAACGGGGAAGGCGAGAACGAGGAAAACGGCAAAAAAAACAGGGTTGGTAAAGGTGGAATTAGCGCGGTCATTGATATCAATCGGCACACTGCGCGGAATTTCGGCTGTAATAAACTGCGGCATAAACGGCAGGGTTAAGCATTTTGCTACCAAACGGTTGATCCATTCCCAAAAGGGGTTAAAAAACTTGCGCTGCTCGGGGGTGAACACGGTTTTCATTTTAAAAATAAGTATTTGCACCGTACCGATGAAGCCCGCAATTCCGCCGGAGATGCCGATATATAGCAGCGCCTTATCCAGCAGCTCTCGCCGCGTAACCAAAACCGGGAATAGCAGCGCTACCGTGAAGGAGGAAAGCCAGAGAAACGTGATGGAAACGCCATTGAGCCAAAATCCGGAATAGAAAATCCCGATGATACGCCACGCAAAAAAAAGAAGCAAAACGAAAATGAGTAAGCTGCGCATTTCTGTGCGTATCACAGGTCGCCCAGCCCGCAGATAATAAAATAAATACAGCAGCGGCAAAACGGGGGAGAGAAAATCAGGAAGCAATGGGCTGAGCAGAACCGAAAGCAGCAGCCAATGCACAGCCGCCCGTTCCTGCTGCTCCCGTACGGGTACAATCTTCTGCACGGCGCTCCTCCTTCCCGCCTAAAACGATACCAACCATTTTACAGGAAATGACAGACTTTTGCAAGAGCGAAATCGAGCGATATTGGTTGCAATCGACCATAAACCAAAAAAAGCACCCGCACAGTTGTGCAAGTGCTTTTTCGGATAACGGAACTGCTATTTCCCCAATGCTGCGTTCGCAACGCTTTGCGGCATACTTTGCGCCGGGACATACAGGTAGGTTTGCCAGTCTGCGTCATCCGTGAATTCAACGATGAAGCCATCGCGGCTGTTGAAATAATACAGCTGTGCGTTCGCTTCCATCTGCGCAACCAGAGCCGCGTCCTTCACCTCATAGGCATCTTCGGGCAAACGCAAATCAATATCCATATAACCCATATAGTTGCGTTCCTCCTCGCTCAGCTGCCTATCCGGCATCCGCTTGAGGCTTGCGCCGATAAACTCGGGCGTGCTGGAAGTTGAACTGTAAGAGTCGCTATCCGGCATATAATAGCTCTTCACAGCGGGGTAAACTCTGGCGGAGACAAATTTGGTGTTGTTCTCCAGCGCCTTTGCATAGCCGTGATCGCTCAGATATTGCAGTGTGCCCTTCATTTCCGCCGTCAGAATCACGCGGTAGCGGCTCGACGCCGGGTCCATGCACTGGTACACGTGGCCAAAGCGGTCGGAGACTTCAATGGCGGTCGAGTAAGAGGGTATCCCTAGAGAGGAGCCGCCTTCCACGCTTGTATCGGTTAATACGAGCGTGCCAAGTGTTTTCCCGCTCGGGAACAGCTGCTGCTCCGCGCTCATGCCGTCCAGGTCTTTGCGGATGATTTGAATCAGCTCCAGGCGGTCTTCCTTTGTCAGCTTCGTCAAAACGGTCGACTTGTTTAAGTGGCTGTCTGACAACACAAACTGCATGGCATCGTTATAGAACATCTCCATGACAAAATAGTCGTTTGGATTTTCGTAATAATCGTTATGGTTCGCGCCCTTTTCCGGTTGCGTCAAAAACTCACTGCGCAGAGCGGGGTTCAGATATTCCGTCTGCATGAGGGCGAGCTTCTCCAGCATTTCCACCGTGGTACTGTCATAGGCGCGTGCAAATTGGCTGCCGTCTTTCATGGTATAAATGAACATGGCAGAGGTGCGAACACCGTCATCGGCACTGCCGAAATGCTTGCTGAACGGCGGAGAAGTTTGTCTGCCTTTTTTAGCAATTTCTTCCTGGATGGAAATTATTTTCTTAATTGTGTTTTCATCCTTAATTTCATCGATCATCATATATCCTTCGCTGAGGTAAAAATAATTCAGTGCAAACTCTTTGTCGTCCATGGGATAGTGGGAGTAGGAGCGGCCGTCTTTACCGAACAGTTCACTCATCATCTGCGCGGAGGCGACGGGGGTAACGCTGACGCTTTCCACCTCTTTGAAATCCGGAGTTTTGCCCGAATAACCGAACAAGCCGGTGTAAAAAATGGTGAACAGCGCACATGCCAGTACAAGGTGAAGCGGCCATTGCAACAGGTTCTTTTTCAGCACCTTAAAGGAGCGGTGCAGCACCAGCTCGAACACAAAATACACAATGGTGTAAAGAGCAAGACCGATGGCAACTTTGACAAAGTTACTCCAGGGAAGTATGGCGATGCAGAAACAAAACGCGCCCACGCCCGCAATGGCGGTAACCAAGAAGTTTAAGGGACGGTTTGTGCCCAAAAAGCCTGCGCGTTCCGCTTTGCGGCGGTGGAACATCCAGGTGCCAAACGCAAATGTCGCCACGGCAATCAATGCCCAAATCAGAACCGGCCAGAACCCCGGGGCTGTAAACTCAAATTTTTCGGCAGCGCTCTCCCGCGTCATACTGCTGCAAAGCGCCAGTGGACGGGAGTTGAAGCGAAACGGGTCAATATAAGAAAGCTTGCTGCTCAGCGTCTCGGCGGAATAGCTGAAATAATCCCCGTGTAGCTTTTGCATATAGTAACCATAGGGAGAACCGTAAATCAAGCTCTGCATGAAGTGCTGCAAAAAATACAGGAATATGGTCGGGGAAAGTAAAATCAAGGAAGAAAACACAAGCCCCTCGCCCAGAGTGCCCACCGTGGCGAAAACCGCTGAGGTTACACCCAGGGAAATGAAGGCCATGGTGGTGTAACTTGTAATCATGTAAAAGACAGCTTGCCAAAGCTCCTTACTCGAGCCATAGGCATACACGTTCACAAAGGCCAACGCAAGAAGGGGCAGGGCAATGGCCAGGAACAGTATTAACATGCCTGCCGTGATTTTTGGCAAAAACAGGTTTGCGCGTGTTACGCCCAAGCTATAATAGACGTTGACCGTCTTTTTCGAGGTGATAAAGCGAAACAGGAACAGCCCAAGAATTCCCGCAAGCCCAATCACACCGACAGCCAGCGCCAAGCCGACGAAGCTGTATTCGGAATCAAACAAATAAAACTTTGTAAAATCCGTGATTTTCGGCGCAGGCAATCCCTCGCGCAGCGCTTCCTCGATGCGGTACTTAAACGACACAACATGGTCAATCGCATCAAAACCAATGAAGCCAAAAATACCGACGCAGCCGATGATGATAAAATAAAAGTTCTTTTTCAGCGTGGTCAAAAAAGTATACAGAAAGGTTGATTTACTGTTTAAACTCTCCGTCATAGCGAATATCCTCCTGCCTTTCGTTTCTTCTTATTGGAATATCTCTTTAAAGTCATAGTCCGAGCCCTCCATCTCCTCCAGGAAAATCTCCTCGAGCGAGAGCGGGAACCGCTCCAGAGAAAGCGGGTTCAGCGCACGCAGCTTCTGCTCCGTTTCATCCATATCGCCCTGTGCGCTTAAGGTAATGATATTGCCGTCCTTCAAAAAACGTTTCAGCGTAAAGGCGGCAAAATCCTCCGGCGTCATCTCCCGGTCAAATACCAGGCGGAACTTGCAGCGGCTGCCGCTCATTTCGTCCACGGAACAATCCAGCACAATCTGCTTGCCGTTTATCAAGCCGATGCGGTCACATAAATCCGCCAGTTCATGCAGGTTGTGTGAGGAGATGATAACGGCGCAATTGCGTTCCGCTACATATTCCATGAGCATGCTCTTCATCAGGTTGCGCTTTGCCGGGTCAAGGCCGTCAAAGCTCTCGTCCAGCAACAGCACCTGCGGTTGGGTGGCCATGCCAAGTATCATTTCACCCTGCCGCTGCATGCCCTTGGAAAAGCCGTTCACGCGCTTGTTTTTTTCAAGGCCGAATACCTCAAGCAACTTCAAAAAGGTGTTCCAGTTAAAATTTGGATAATATCCGTTGTAGAATTTCGCCATTTTTTCCAGTGTAGTGTATGGCTCAAAATACAAATCGTCCGGCACATAAAAAATGTTTTGCTTGACTGCCGCGTTGTTGTAAACCGGTTTGCCAAACATGCGCACCTCGCCCTCCTCTGGCTTATACACGCCGGAAACCGTTTTCAACAGCGTAGTTTTTCCCGCGCCGTTGTAGCCCACAAGGCCATAGATGGAGCCACTGTCCACATGGATGGAGAGGTTTTGAATCGCGGTGAAGTCTCCGAACCGCTTGGTGATTCCGTTGATGTCGATCATGTTATCCCTTACCTTTCCGTTTGATCTCAGTTATAGTAAACCATTGTTTTTTTACAATACAGCTTCCAAAAAGTTACAAAACTCTTAAGAACTCTCCACGGTTTTATTGTGCTTCATTTGCTCCTGCTCACGATAGACCTGCGTGGTGAGCTCGGTTACGCGGGCGAGCGGGATGCCCTTTGCCGCCGCGGAATACAACGCCTGTTCCAACTGCTGCAGGCTGCTTTGAATCAGAATATCGCTCTCCATTGCCTGCTCACTCACAAAACAGCCCTTGCCGCTGACGGTGTAAATAATGCCCAGAGTCTCCAGTTCCGCAAAGGCCTTTTTCACCGTGTTGATGTTAATATGGCTGCCGGCGGCTACCTCACGGATAGAGGGCAGGCGCGCGTGCGGGGGATAAACATTCAAGCGAATGAGCAGCATCAGCTGCTCTTGAATCTGTTTGTAATACGCAAGCGGATTGTTCTTATCGATAATAAGCAACCGCATCCTCCTTTCTCTGTGCCGTCCGTGTTCTACCGGGCTATACCACATAGCACAGTTCTTCTTGCTGCTATCATATTCCCTTTCTGCAGTAATGTCAAGTTACAAATAAGTTACAAAAAAATAACAGAAAGCTGACAAGTTGGATTGGATAAT
This sequence comes from Oscillospiraceae bacterium, assembly GCA_031549535.1. Taxonomy (GTDB): domain Bacteria; phylum Bacillota; class Clostridia; order Oscillospirales; family Acutalibacteraceae; genus JAVBPP01. The sequence continues at coordinate 39,680 of JAVBPP010000004.1, read as the reverse complement.
TCACTTGCATTGCCGTAACGCATGTGCTAAACTGCAAATAGCTGTACAAATGGCACAAGGCTAGTCTGAAATTGGGAGGAGATTATGGCAAAAGTGAATGTCAGAGAAAAGCTCTCCGGCTTTTTGGGCAATGTTCGCGCGCACTGGAACACGCCGAAGGAGGGGGAGTATGTCTCCATTAAGGAGTTGCTCTGCCTGGGCGGCGGTGCAATGGGTAACGCGGCGCTCGGCGATGTCATGGCGGCGCTTACGTTTTCCGGAACAGCAACCGTAGTCGGCATGATTTTCGGCATCGGTATCCGCGATGTCTATGTGATTTCCATCATCGGCACAATCATGGGGTATCTCTTTATGCCGCTCGGTCCGCTGATTACGGATAACATGGGCGTTCTGCCCAAAAAGACTATGCGAACGTTACATCTGCTGTTTGGCGGCATGCTTGCGGCCAGTGTGTTGCTCTGGATTATGCCGTCAACGCGCTTCGATGGCGTTTTGCGCGATATGTTCAAGCATATTGCAGTTAAGCTGGTTTTCACTGTATTCGGTAATTATCTCAACCTTTATACCCTAAAGTTGTTCGGGAAACGTTACGGCAAATTCAAACCATTTTTAGTTTTATTTGGCCTTCCGAGCTTGCTCCTGGCCACGGCGTTTACGTTTATCCCCTACAAAGAAATGAACTATTCCTCTCTGCTGCTGTTGGTACATATCACAACGAACCTGATTGGGTCGTTCAGTGGCCCTTATACCGGCAATATCGGCAACCTGCAGGGTGTAATTACGCCAAATTCACAGGAGCGTACCAAAATATACGCCATCATGCCCATGATGCTTGGGTTGCTGCGCTCCATCTACGGCATTATTTTTCCCATTATTGCGCAAGCGTTCGGCGGGCAGCTGAACATTGCGGCGTATCGGTATATGATTCCCATCATCGGAGGCTTTGGCCTGGTGGAAAGCTTCTTGATTATCAGGGCAAAGGAACGCGTTGTTCGGCCAAAAGATTTCAAACCAAAAGTAAATATGCGCAAAGCGGCCAAAGAGGTCTTTTCCAATAAATATCTTTGGATTCGCAACATTTCAGATTTATTTGGCGGCTTTGGCAGCATGGGTGACGGCATGTTTGGCTGGATTATGCTCTATGGCACGCGTATGGAATGGCTCATGGGCATTCTGCTGAATATTTCTTATTTGCCCAACACGCCCGGTAATCTGCTCGCCCCCTGGCTGACCCGCCGTTACAGCAAACGCCAGGCGGTGCTGGTGCTTAAAGGGATTAAAACGTTGCTGCGCCTTTTGGCCATTGTCATTCTGTTTGTGCCCAACGATATAACCAAGGTTGCAATTTTCCTCGGCTTCGGTCTGCTGCACTCCCTGTTTGGCGGCGCAGAAAGCGTGATTACCGGCTCTATGGGGCCGGATATCTGGGACTATCAGCAATGGAAGAGTGGAGAGCGCTTGGAGGCCAGCATGGGCCTGTTCGGCTACTTTACCACGCCGGTGAGTATGCTGCTCGGCTTTGTAACGCCTTATATTCTGAAGATGTTCGGCCTGGTGCGCGACTGGGACATCATGTTCGATCCGGTGATTCGCAACCAGATTATCAATGTACATATCATTATTTCCATTTTCGGTATGCTGGCAACGCTAATCCCCTATATTTTCTATGACCTGACACCGGATAAAATGGAGCGCATCGGGGCCGATTTGCGTGCCCGCGCCGAAGAAGCGGATAAGGCCGCGCTGACAGAGGCGCTGCATGACGGGGAGGATGCATGAATATGAGAAAAAGATTATTCGCATTAGCTGCCGCCTTTGTTCTTCTTGCTCTGAGTCTTAGCTCCTGCTCGCGCCGCGAAAAGCAGGGCAGCATGGAATTTGTTCTAAACGAAGACAAAAGAAGCTATACTCTGGTGTTTTATACGGACACCACCAGCCAAACAGAGCTTGTGATTCCTGACACATTTCAAGATAAACCGGTGACAGCTATCGGTAGGTTAGCTATTAACTCCGCAGATTCCCTGGAGAAAATTGTCATTGGCAAAAACATTACCAGTATTGATCCCTGGGGTATTACCCGCAATATTCACCTGAAAGAAATCGTGGTGGATCCGGAGAATCCCAATTACTGCACGGTGGATAAGGTACTGTTTACCAAGGATAAAACAAAGCTTCTGACCTATCCCAACGCCTGCGAGGCAGAATACAACAAGGACGGCAAGCTGCTCAAAATGGTGAGCTACACCGTGCCGGAGGGAACAAAAACCATTGGTCACTGTGCGTTTTATCATTGCTACGGCATTGAAAAGCTGACCTTGCTGGACAGCGTTACAGTTATCGAAGAGCGCGCCTTTCATAAAATGACAAACCTGATTGCGCTGGATTTGGGCAACAGCATTCAAACTATCGGGAACGATGCGCTGCTGGGCTGCGAGCTGCTCACAGAGGTCACGATTCCGGGCACGATACAGGAAATCGGCGACTATGTGTTTTACAATGCAAAAAAAATGGAGCGTATTCGCATCGGCGCCCAGGAGAATGCCGTCAAACTCGGCTACAAATGGGTTCCCTCCTCCGCCGGTGGAAAGTTGGATCATGAATTAACTATCGAGTGGGGATGGCTCGGTGATTAAAATAACAATGAGGAGGCGTTCGCCATGCCGGCAGAGCAGAAGCCACGCGTATATACGGTAGCCACCGCACATTTGGATACATCCTGGCTCTGGGATTTGGAAACCACCATTATGAAGTATATTCCGCAGACGCTGAAGAAGAATTTTGCCCTTTTTGAGGCGTTCCCGGATTATGTGTTCAATTTTGAGGGCAGCTACCGTTATGAGTTGATGGAAGAATATTATCCCCAGCTTTTTGAAAAGCTGCGCTATTACGTTGAAAAAGGGAACTGGGTGCCCACGGGCAGCTCCTATGAAAACGGGGATGTCAATACACCCTCGCCGGAGGCGCTGTTTCGCAATATTTTGTATGGAAACGATTACTTTCGCAAGCAGTTTGGCAAACCCTGCGATGATATTTTTCTGCCGGATTGCTTCGGCTTCGGCTGGGCGCTGCCCTCTGTTGCGGCGCATGCGAACCTCCATGGCTTTTCAACGCAAAAACTCACCTGGAGTTCTGCCTATGGGATTCCGTTTGAGTTGGGTAAATGGTATGGCGTAGACGGCAGCTTTATTTATGCCAGCCTGCGCCCCGGACCCTATGGAAGCAATTTGAAACAGGTGCGGGAAGATGCCGGCATTAAGGGCAAACTGGAACAAAATTTGCGGGAATTTAACTTGCCGATGACAAATGTGTTCCACGGCGTCGGTGACCGCGGCGGGTCACCCAGTAAGCGCTCCGTGCGTACGGTGATGCGGGAACAAGCGGGGAATGCGAGCAGCGCAATTGATGTGGTATCCACCAGCCCCGGCCAATTGTTTGCGGATATGCGTGGCTTGCCGCAGGAGCAGCAGGATAGCCTGCCCGTATGGAATGACGAGCTGCTGTTAACCGCGCATGGTGTGGGCAGCTATACCTCCCGCGCCGTCGGCAAGCGCTGGAACCGCCGCTGTGAACAGTTGGCGGATGCGGCCGAGCGCAGCGCGAGCATGGCCAGCTTTTTCACGCAGGCGGAATACCCCAAGCAGAATATGGAACGTGCGTGGAAGCGTTTTATTGCGCATCAATTCCATGATGATATCACCGGCACCTCCTTCCAGCGCTGCTATCAGCGCAACTGGAATGATTATGTGCAGTCTATGAACCAATTTGCCGAGGAGTACCGCGCGGCAAGCCAGGCTGTTGCGTCACAGATGAACAGCTCCTTTGTGCAGGGCATTGCCGTAATCGTCAGCAATCCCGTGCAGGCGGTTCAAACACGGAACGAGAGTGTACATATCACACTGGACTGGCTCTATACGCAGCGGGCTGTTTGTGTGCGAGATGCCAGCGGCCGGGAACTGCCCTCTCAGCTCAACTTTGTGAAGGACGGCAAAGCGGACATCACCTTCTGCGCCGAAGTGCCCTCCGTGGGCTATGCAGTGTTTGATGTGCAGCCTGCGCAGCAGCCCTATGCGGGTGAACGCAAACTCACCATTACCGCAACAAGCCTTGAAAACGCGTTTGTGCGCATAGAACTGGACGCACAGGGTCAAATCAGCAGTGTTTATGATAAAGCCGCAGGAAAAGAGGCGCTGCGTGCGCCGATACGGCTGACAGTGATTGACAATCTTTTGACCAAAACCTGGCCGGCTTGGGAGATTCAATATGCCGATGTTATGCGCGAAAAGAAGGAAACGCCGCGGCTCGTTAGCTCCCGAATCCTGGAACAGGGTGCGGCGCGGGTGGTATTGGAGCTGCGCTTGGAGTTGATGAAGAGCGGGCGAAAGACCAGCTTTACACAGTTGCTTTCCTTGGATACATACAGCCGTTTTTTGCGCGTAGAAAACGAAGTGGATTGGTACTGTGCACAGAGCATGTTGAAGGTGGAATATCCGCTGGCCTGCGCCAATGAGCAGGCGACCTATGATATCGGCCTCGGAACAATCCGGCGCGGGGTCAATACCGAAAAGCTTTATGAGGTTCCGGCTCAGATTTGGGCGGATCAAGAGGAAGAGGAAGAGGACACCGGCTGGGGCGTAAGCTTATTTAGCGACTCCCGCGCGGGCTGGGATAAGCCGGACGCGGCCACCTTGCGCCTAACGGTTGTGCAGACCCCTAAATCCAGCTACCGCTGGGAATGTGCCCAGCATATTATGGACTTTGGCCTAAACCGCTTTGGCTTCGGTGTATATGTGCACCAGGGTGACTGGCGCAACGGCACACAAAACCAGGCCGTGAACTTTCAACAGCCGCTGCAGTGCTTCACTGCCCCCACACATGCGGGGCAGCTCGGCGCAAGCGTTTCCTTCGCCCGTTTAGACAGGGAAAGCGTTTTGCTGCGTTGTTTAAAGCAGGCGGAAAACAGTGAGGAGCTGGTAGTGCGCTTCCAGGAGGCGCACGGCGCGGAGCAGACGCAGGTGCGTTTTGCTATCGCAGCGGGTATTGTTGCGGCGCGCGAATTGTTTGCGGACGAGGAGTACCGCGGCGAAGCAACCCTGGAGGATGGGGAATTGGTCTTTGATTTAAGCCCCTATGAACCCAAGACCTTTGCCCTTACGTTACAGGGCGTGCAGCGCGCTGTGTTGCCGCGGCAGACCGCGCTGCCCATAGAATATTCCACCGTGGCTATCACGGCGAACAACGAGCGCAGCAAGGCGACAACCCCCGCCAACCTTTCGTTCCCGCGTGAAATTATGCCGCAGACGATTCTTTCCGGCGGCGTGGAATTCAGCATTGCACAGGGGCAGAAAAACGCCCTGGCCTGCGGCGGGCAGCGACTGGGGATTCCGGCGGATGCCAAGGAAATTCATCTGCTGGCCTGTGCGCTCGGGCAGGATACGCATGCGGAGCTTTGCTTCGACGGCAAGCCGCAGAGTCTTCGCGTGCAGTGCATGACACAGGCCATCGGCGCATGGGATTTGCCCGGCATGCAGATAACGGGCTACCTCAAGCGCGACACCCTGGCCTTTACCGCCACACATGCTCACAGCGCCATGACGGATCGAGTGGCCAAACAGCTGTATTTGTTCAAATACAGCTTTGCCGTGCCGGAGGGCGCAAAAACGTTTACCCTGCCGAACAACCGCAATATTTTGCTCTTTGCCGTAACGGCAACGCAGGAGACCCTGCCGCTGCGCTTTGTGAGTGAGCCCTATGAGTCGCAGGAAAAACGCCCGTTTGTGGATGTGCTTAACAAGCATGAAAAACGCTATTCCAGCCCGTCCTTTGTGGAAAAAATGATAGATAAGGTAATTGACCGGGACAAATCCTTTTTGATTGAAACGCGCTGGGGCTCCTTCGCGTTCCAGTACGGCGACATCTATTACGGAATTCGCAAGGTTCTGTCCGGCAGTAAATAGTAGTATGAATTTCGTATCATAAAAAATACGGCTTTTGTGCGCGTAGAAACGCAATCAAAAGCCGTAATTTTTTGTTTTTGGAAAATTCAAATCGACATTATTCGTAAAGGGATAGATGAAGTTGTCGAATGAAAAAACTTGTAACAAAGACTGTGCCGCTCTATACTTAAAATGCTATCCATACTGGCCTTCATCCCGCCACACAGTAGAGGGTAAGCATTATAAAGAAAGGCAGTAATACGAATTCCAAGCAAAAAGCTCTATAGTATTTTTATCACAAAACCACATACAAAAAAGCTTGTGCGTTGAAATTTGTATAAAAAAGAAAATGAAAGAGTTAATAACACGGGTCTATGTGATGTTAGATGAGCGGGAAATGATGTTAGAATATTATTTAATAAGTGAAAATGAAGGCCATACATGCGAATATGGGATTGCCATAAAAAAGAAGCACTGCGAATTTCCGGATAACGATAAAGCAATGGTGGGCAAAGATCGGGCGGCTGTGTTAGAATTAATTGAAAAATATGCAAAAAATTTTGTGTTCCCTGCCTCCCTGCAGGATTTAATCATGGATTACTGCACAGAGGCGGGAGGACACAAAGCGGCTTCAAAATAGATAGCGCGCGGTTTTTTCCAGCACTTCATCGATATCTATCGGTTTGGATATATGGTCGTTCATACCGGCGGCTTTGCAGCGTTCCACATCCTCAGCAAAAGCGTTTGCTGTCATAGCGATGATGGGGATACTCTTTGCCCAGGGGATATCAAGCGCGCGGATTTGCTGCGTGGCGCCAAATCCGTCTAGCTGCGGCATATGAATGTCCATATAAATTAAATCGTAATTTTCCGGATTATCGCGGAATGTTTCAAACGCGATAAGGCCGTTTTCCGCGCAATCAATATCCACGCCGGTGTCCTCCAGCAGTGCCATAACAATCTCCCGATTGATTTCCACATCCTCCACCAGCAGCAGCCTTTTCCCTGTGAAATCGAAGGATGTTTCTGCCGCCTGGGCGCTGGTTTGTTCAATTTCTTCCCGTTCGCGCCCTTTTTCGGCTACGATAGTAAAGGCAAATTTACTGCCTTTGCCGAGCTCGCTTTCCACCCGAATGTCGCCGCCCATCATTTCCACAATTCGCTTGGAAATAGTGAGCCCCAGCCCGGTGCCGCCGAATTTACGCGAAATGCCTCGGTCAATCTGCTCGAAGGCGTTGAACAGCAGCCCTAATTTTTCGGCTTCAATGCCAATGCCGCTGTCTTCTACAGTAAACATCAGACCGCAGCTGTGAGCGTCTTCAAACGTTTTTGTTACGCTGAGCGTGATGGTGCCCTGCTCAGGCGTGAATTTAACAGCATTGGACAGCAGGTTGGTGATGACTTGAGAAAGCCGCAATTCATCGCTGATAATGGAGTAGGGAATGTCCTCCGCAATGGAAACCACAAAACGTTGATGCTTTTCTTCAGCCTTAGTGGAGGAGATATTGCAAACATTGTTCACCATTTTTTCCAAAATAATTTCTTCGGAAAGCAGTTCTACCTTTTCGGCCTCGATTTTAGACATATCCAGAATATCGTTGATAACGCCTAACAGATGCCTGGAGGCGTTTTCTATTTTCATGAGGCAATCGTTGACTTTGTCGGCGGATGCCGCGCCCTTGGCGATGGTTGTCATCCCGATAATGGCGTTCATCGGGGTGCGGATTTCATGGCTCATATTGGCAAGGAAGGTGGTTTTCGCCTGCGCGTTGGAAAGTGCCTCTTCCTTGGCGGCCACAAGGCTTATGTTTATTTCATTGCGCAGCAAGGCCGAGCCGATGATGAGGCCGCCGGATTTTAAGATATTTTCCTCTGTTTCTGTGAACAGCCGTTCGGTTTTGCAGTCATCAAACCCAATAAAACCCCAAAATTGATTTTGGATGAAGATGGGCACAATCAGAATGGAGATGATGCCCTGCGGCAGTAACTGATTTTGCTCGGCGGAGGGCATGCTTTTTACCAATGAATTGATACATTTTCCGTGCTTCAGTGTGCTTTCCCAACTCGGAATTGTTTCATCGTAGGAAATATCAGTGCTAAGCTCATTTCCCTGCATGGTGTCGGCGCCTTCAAACCATTCGCATATTTGTGCGCAGTGCAGTTTACCATCGACAGAGTGGTTTTGCCAGATATAAACGCGGCTGACATCCACACTTTTGCCAAGCATGCCAAGGCTCTCACGGAGCATTTTGCGGAAGTCGTGCTCCTCGGCGGAAATCAGAAGCGAGGCAACCTCGTTCACGGCGTTGAGCAGGATATCCTGGCGCTCCAGGTCGCTCAATGCCTTTTTCAATGTACGCAAATCCATTTGATAGGCAGCAACAGCAAAGGAATCCCGGTAACCAATCCGTTTCAGAATCATGTTCAAGGGGATGTGTTCCCCATTTAAATCCAGAGAGATTTCAAATTCCGAAAACCCATTTTCAAAGGTGTAGTGCAGTTTTTCATAAAAAGAGACAGCGGTTGTTCCGTCCGGGCTTGTTTTGGGTAGTGCCACCGCGAGAATATCTGAAATACGCGCCAAAAACTCCTCCTTCGTTTCAATGCCGAAAAAGTTCAGCGCAGCCGGGTTGCAGTCCACAATTTGGTATTCTTCGTTAAATATCACGCTGGCGTGCGGGTTGGCGTCAAACATGACCTGTGCATTTTTCTCCATAGTCTCCAGGTCTTTGATGCCTTTTTGAATTTCATCCTGCAGCGTTTCATTATAGGTTTCTATTTCATTTAAGGCGAGCTGCAGGTTTTCCTCTGCTTTTTTCAGCTTGTCAATATTCAAATGGCCGCCAAGCACGCGCGTGGGGTTTCCGTTTTCGTCCCATTCGCTGATACGTCCCATGTCCAGTGTCCAAACATAGTGCCCGTCTTTGTGGCGCATGCGAATTTCACAGGAGTAGGAGTCGATTTTTCCCGAAAGGTAATCATCTAACAATTGAGAGGAGCGAATCAAATCCTCCGGATGGTTGAAATCCTCCCATTCTTGTATGGTTCCTGTGATTTCCGCCTGCGTATAGCCAAGCATATGCAGGTATTCATCGTTATATTTAATCATCTGCGTTGTGATATCCCAGTCCCAGGTGCCGAGTTCTGAGAGCTGCGCAACAAAATCAAGCTGAGATTTCTTTTCCATCAGCTCTATTTCCGCTTTTTTTAAACGGTCAATATTCTGCAAAACGCCAACCAGGCGAATGGGCTTTCCGTCTTTATCCCACTCGGTGATGGTGCCCTTATCCTGTGCCCAAATAATGTCTCCGTTTTTACATACCGTGCGGAACTCTGCCTCATAGGAGGGCGTTTTACCTTCCAAATAGTTGTTAATTGCGTTTTCCGCAAGCGCAAGGTCATCCGGCAAAACAGCCTTTTCCCAGGATTCTACGGTTTGCGGCAGCTCACCCTCGTCATAACCGAGAATGTTTTCCCATTGCCGGCTGTAAATCACCTTGCCGGAGGGCAGATGCCAATCCCATAGCCCAATTTTTGTTGCGTCAATAATGACCTCTAGGGTGTCTTTAAAAACTGTGTTTTCCAATACGGTGTTTTTATGTTCCAAAGCGTAACTCTCCTTTGTTCTTCCAATCTTTATGTTGCGCTATTGCTTCTGCTTCATAGGGAGAAGGGCGGCCAATGCGATTGCGGCGAGGCCCGCAACCAGCTTTGCAACGATAACAGGAAACACCATTTCTGTATTTACACCGCCCGTAAAGGCCAGCACATCGCCCAAAACGAAGGAACCGGAAACGGCAAAGGCAATGTTAAACAGCTTTCCTCTCTCGTTCATCTTATCGATTTCGTTCCAAACAGGAATGCTGCTGGCAAGTTGCGTCAGCAGGCCGGTGGAGGACTCGGTGTTAATGCCGGTTTTCTTGCCGAATTTTTCCATTACGGTGGAAAGGTGCTTATTCAAAAAGTGAATCATGGGAAAGGCGCCGATTAAAACGATGGCAATTTTTCCAACCAGCAGCAAGCCGTTTTCCAAGGGGATGCCGCCCAAAACAGGATCCTCTGTCACCATCTTATTAAACAGGGGGAAATGAATCCCTGTGAGATATTGGAACACCGCAATCACAGGGGAGACCGTCACCAAAAAGGTCACGCCCTTGCCGAAAACCGAGAATGCACGCAGTGTCCCTTTGCGAAAACAGGCAAGGCAAACGGCGATGAGGAGCGCCAACAAAATCACAGGGAGTGTATTGCGCAGAACGGAAGCAAAGGAAAGCGCTGTGCTGGTGAGGTTCATCATCAAACCGCCCGCAATGCAGCCCACGGGCATGGTGACAATGCCGATGAGAATACCCATGGCAAGGACATTGTGCTCCTCTTTCTTCAATACAGTAGTCGCATAGGGAATTGTGAAGGACATGGTAATGCCCATCATGGAGGCAACAATGATGCCGGAATACAGCCCCACAGCGATGTTATCCCCCGCGAGCTGTGTAGCGATGGCGTATCCGCCCATATCCAAGGCAAAAAAGGAGGAAGCGAACATGGCGGGATCCGCCCCCAAAAGCCCATAGAGCGGGGTGATCAGCGGCTTGAGTACCACGAGCAACACCGGGGAGAGGGAGACGATACCGACAACCGCGAGCGCGAGCGGCCCCATAGCGTGAAAGCCCTCGTCAAAGCGTTCGCCGTAGCCCAGTTTGTTGCCGCGTAGCTTGTCCACCAGGCCCACCAATGCAAACAAAACCAGGATGGACATGATAACCGTGCTAACGGACAGGTTCTGCGCATAGACACGGATGGACTCCGTGAAAACGCGCGTATTGGTGAGGTTTTGCAGCAGCTCTTCAAACATAATGGAAAGTCCTTACATTTTATTTTATCGCATGCCACATTGTACCAAAAACAAAACGTTTTGGCAACTCATGTTTTTGTGTCTATTCTATTACTCCGGCACTTAATAGTTGCAAATTCCGCGGGAGCAAATTCTTTGCTGTATGGGATTTGATCCCGTGGAATTATTGTTACTATTTGGTGCCGGAGTAATATTACTCCGAGGCCCTTATTTTTTCTTCGATTATCATATCCTTAATACGAATCAACCGGGTTATACCCGAGCGTTCGCTCTCGTCCAGCTTCATGGCAATATACTTTATGGTTTCTTGCAAATCAGGAATCATAACGTGCTCCAGAGCGTTGACGCGACGGCGGGTACTTTCAATTTCAGCCGAGAGAAGAGCGCAAGCCTTTTCCTTCTCCGCAAGTTTGAGCATGTGCGGCAGTATAGTTGCAAGACCAGAAACAGCATCGTCTAAATCGGCTGATGTAGAAAGATAGCCGTATGAAAAAAGGTCGCTCTCGCTAAGCGATTTTTTAGCAAGTTTTAGGGTAGGGAGCGTTACACTCATCATGTTTTTCACGCCTGTTTCAATACCGACTTCTTGTTTCGGCAAGAGAAGTGCCGCAGACAGCGCTTCTTCAGACATCACCGAACGAGCAATTAAAAAATGGACATAGGACTCTTCCAATTCGCGCTCCACTTTTTCACGTAGGCGCTTGCCTTCGGTGATTAAAATTAAAAATTGACGCATCAGCTCATCGCGCTTATCTTTTAAAAGCTTGTGTCCGCGGGTGGCAACCGCCAGCCGCTTTTTGAGCCGTGTCAGTTCCATGCGCGTTGGATTCACATGCAAAATTGACAAAATGCCACCTCTTTTTATTCGTTAATAATACTGATCCAGCATCTCCCGCCCAATTCTTTTCAGCTCCAGGCGAGGTAAAATGCGCAGCAAATCCCATCCCAAATCCAAAGTTTCCTCAATCGTTCGGCCGTTTTGATATCCTTGCGAAACATACTTTGCTTCAAATTCGTCTGAAAATTTTGCATATAGCTTATCGATATCAGTCAAGGCCGCTTCGCCCAGGATGGTCATCAGTTCCTTGCACTCCTTACCTCTTGCGTAAGCGGCAAAAATCTGATTCATGGTGCTGGCATGGTCGGCTCTGGTTTTGTTTTCACCGATTCCCTTATCCTTTAGACGTGAAAGCGAGGGGAGGACATCAATGGGGGGCATAACACCTTTGCGGTACAATTCACGTGAAAGAATAATTTGCCCCTCGGTAATATATCCGGTTAAGTCGGGGATTGGATGCGTTTTGTCATCTTCCGGCATGGATAAGATGGGGATTAAGGTGACCGAGCCATCCTTGCCCTTCAACCGGCCTGCGCGTTCATATAGTGACGCAAGGTCGGTGTACATATATCCCGGGTAGCCCCGGCGTCCGGGGACTTCCTTTCTCGCGGCCGAAACCTCACGCAATGCGTCAGCATAGTTCGTAATATCCGTCAGGATAACCAATACATGCATTCCTTTGTGGAAGGCCAGATATTCAGCTGCGGTCAACGCCATGCGAGGTGTTGCAATGCGCTCAATCGCAGGGTCGTTAGCCAGGTTCATAAACAAAACGGAGCGGTTAATGGCACCGGTTTTTATGAAATCCTCTTTGAAAAAATTTGCCTCTTCAAAGGTAATACCGATTGCAGCAAACACTACGGCAAACGGCTGGTCGCTTCCCCGAACCTTTGCTTGCCGAGCAATTTGCGCAGCCAGGTTAGCGTGTGGCAATCCTGAACCGGAAAAAATAGGGAGTTTTTGCCCTCTGACCAGCGTATTTAACCCATCAATGGCAGAAACCCCTGTTTCAATAAACTCCTCGGGGTAATTCCGGGCAGCAGGATTCATTGGAACACCGTTGATATCCAGCCGCTTTTCGGCAATTATTTCAGGTTGACCATCGATGGGGCGGCCAAGGCCGTCGAAAACACGCCCAAGTAAATTTTCAGAAACAGCAAGTTCAATGCCCTTGCCTAAAAAACGCGCCTTGCTGCTGGAGAGATTGATGCCCGCCGAATTTTCAAAAAGCTGAACCAGCGCATCGGAGCCGTTGATTTCAAGCACACGGCAACGGCGAATTTCACCGTTCGCAAGCTCAATTTCGCCAAGCTCATTATATTTCACATTCTGCGTTTCTTTAATCAGAACCAGCGGACCGGAGACCTCATTGATTGTTCTGTATTCTCGTGGCATTATTCATCGTCTCCCTTTGATAGCAATTGATTAATCTGCACTTCCAGCTCAGCGATAATATCCGAAAACACCTCATCAGCGTTTGATTCGGTTTCATATTTAAACCGTCCAATCGCCTCCCTGACGGTGATGCATAAAACGTCTGAGATTTCCACCGCGTTATCAAGCGCCATCTGCGCCTTATCGTAATAAGCCAGAATAAGCTTCATCATAAGGAGCTGTTTATTCAGAGAGCTATAGGTGTCGATTTCATGAAACGCGTTTTGGTGCAGGTAATCCTCGCGAATAGAGCGAGCCGCTTCCAGCTTTAAGCGGTCGGATGCAGAAAGAGAATCCACACCAACCAGCTTAACGATTTCTTCCAATTCCGCTTCATCCGAAAGCAAGCGAATCATACGCGCACGCAGTGTCATCCATGCAGGGTCTACATGGTTTTCAAACCACGGCAACAAGGTGTCGGCATATAACGAATAGCTGCTCAGCCAATTGATGGCAGGAAAATGGCGTCTGTAGGCGAGCGAAGCATCCAGCCCCCAAAACACTTTCACAATTCGTAACGTTGCCTGTGAAACGGGTTCGGAGATATCACCGCCAGGCGGGGAAACCGCGCCGATAACGGAAAGCGCTCCGTGCCTTTTTTCGCTGCCAAGTGCAACAACCTGACCGGCGCGCTCGTAAAATCCGGCAAGACGGCTGCCAAGATAGGCGGGGTAACCCTCTTCACCCGGCATTTCTTCAAGCCGGCCGGACATTTCGCGCAGAGCCTCCGCCCAGCGGGAGGTAGAATCTCCCATCAATGCAACGCTGTAGCCCATATCACGAAAATACTCCGCAATTGTGATGCCGGTATAAATCGAAGCCTCTCTGGCGGCAACAGGCATATCGGATGTGTTTGCAATAAGAACCGTGCGCTGCATCAGCGAACTACCGGTTCGCGGATCAACGATTTCAGGAAACTCATTCAACACATCGGTCATTTCATTGCCGCGTTCACCGCAGCCGATATAGACGACGATATCCGCCGCTGCCCATTTGGCAAGCTGATGCTGCACAACGGTTTTACCGCTCCCGAACGGGCCCGGAATGGCAGCAACACCGCCTTTAGAAATTGGGAACAGGGTATCAATAACACGCTGACCGGTCACCAAAGGAGTTTCGGGCGGCAATTTTTCGGCGTACGGCCTGCCGCGCCTAACCGGCCAGCGCTGCAGCATAGTAATGTTTTGCAAATTGTCATCGTCTGACAAAACGCAACACACAGTATCGTCAATTGTAAATTCACCGCTTTCAATCAATGAAATCTTTCCTGAAATGCCGTTTGGAATCATGATTTTGTGTTCGACCACAGGCGTTTCAGCAACGGTTCCAATAATATCACCCGGCACGACAAAATCGCCGGCCTTGGCCGTTGCGGTAAACATCCACTTTTTTTCACGGGATAGGGCAGGCACACTGACACCGCGGTTTAAATTCGTGCCCGTTTGTTTCATAATTTCGTCAAGCGGGCGTTGGATGCCATCATAAATACTGCCGATTAATCCCGGGCCAAGCTCAACACTCAAAGGATACCCAGTTGAAACCACAGGCTCTCCGGGACCCAGGCCGGATGTTTCTTCGTATACTTGAATCGAAGCCCTGTCATCGTGCATTTCAATAATTTCGCCAATCAGCTTTAATTCCGAAACATGAACAACGTCAAACATGTTAGCGTCCTTCATTCCGGATGCAACAACAAGCGGCCCTGATACTTTTTTGATAACGCCTCTACTCATGATTTTGCTTCTCCTTATACGATACGCCATGCGTAGCGTTAATCCTTATCGAAAACAATGTCCGAGCCAATTGCCCGTATTGCCATTTCACGCAGATTGTCCATACCGATGCTGTTCTTACCGCCTGCCAGTATGCCGCGGATTCCCGGAACGGGGATGATGATTGGCAAAGTCAGCTCGCTAATCTTTTTTATTTCATCTTTTAAAGAGACAAACAGGTCGTCTATCATATAAATAATGGCATACTCGTCAAGAATCAGTTTTTTCAGAACGTCAGAGGCCTCTTTTGCGTCTCTCACGGAAAAGGTCGAAAGACCGACGGCCGCAAACCCCTTAGTCGATTCATAGTCGCCAACTATGCCGATTTTATGCATAGGAGTCTCGCATCCTTTCCGAAATTCTGTTTTCGCTGACCCCGGCTCGTTTGCCGGTTAACATAATTCTTACATTTTTTTGTTCCATTTCGTTGTAAATCAAATAGGCAATCAGTGGTTCGATGCCGAATATATTATGGTTAACCAGTTTGATATATTCGATAATCTGATTATCTGCATAACATTCAAACGCTGTTATGCCGCCGCTGTGAATTGCCTTCGCCCCCTCTGGGCATCCTTTTTCTGTTAGATATTCCGCCAGCGTGTCAGGTGACTGCGCTGCCGCCGCAAGCTCCCGGATATCAAAAGAATGACAGTCAATGAGCGCGTTTTGAGTAAATGCGGCATCCTTCTTTGCCCGGCATGCCCGTAAGGCAATCCCGATATTAGCAAGTGCACTTTGTTTTTCGAACAGACCCTGCATAAATTCATTTTTGACCCTTTTAGCGGCTTCTTTCATCGCCTCCATCATGGCCTTATCCATTATGATATCACAAAGTTGACCGTCTTTTGTTTCGGCCGTGGTTCGAAAAGCGTGTTCCGCCGCGCGATTTATCCAAGCGGGCAAAGTGGAAAACTCTGCGCGATTGATGCAAAACTCCATCTCGTCCGGCGTTATGAAACCGGGCGGAACAAGCATACCAGCGCAGTCTAATGCCGCTATTTTCGCTTTGATCCGCACCTTCAAATTGTGAAAGTCATTTCTCATTAAAAAGCTATTAAAAATTTCATTCTCTCCGGCCAGCTCTCTTACATAGGAAAAGACCTTTTCATTTTGCGCCTTAATCAGCTCATCACCAGTCTGCCGGAGAGCGGAAATGCCAAAGCCCTTATCTTTTAAAAGACGGAGGACTTCCTCGGCGGAAGGCGCCGCTATCATCCCGCGAAAATCCGCCTTTGTCAGCAACTTGTGCTCGTTGGCTCTGATGTTCGCTGTCGCATAAGCATAATCGGTTCCCCCCACAGGTCATCACCTCACCCGAATAATATTTGATAGGCTTTATCGCGCACGGCCTCTTCTTTTTCTGCAAATAATGCAGGGAAACTGCAATTTTCCTCAATATCGCCATACCTTAAAATAAATCCTCCGCCATGAATCTCATCCTCTTCAACTGTCTTTAGCTGAAATTCACACAACGCTTCTTGAAATGCAGGAGTAAGGTTCTCTAAATCTTTTTTACAAAGTAGAATCTCCCCGCTCTTGTTTTGGCGATAACGGCTCAAAAGCTTGGTTAACACATCAAAATACTGCTCTACAGGCATATTTTGCACCCTTTCCAAGGCCTGCGCTGTCAGCTCGGAAACAAGTGCCTGCTTTGCATTTAGCAGTTCTTTTTTTTGATCTGCCGCGATTTGTCCTTTTGCGCTATCCCGTATTTTTACAAGCGTGTCGTTTGCGGCTGTCTTGATATCGTTTGCCATTGCGGCAGCCTGTTTTTCGTGTTCCGCTTGGATAGCCTCACATTCGGCTTGTGCCGCAGCGAGAATCTGACTGCATTCGGATTCAGATTCAACGCAAATCCTTTCTATTATTTGGTCAAGTCCGCTCAAATTTGCTGCCCCCTTCATGAAACATAATAGATTATAAAGAAAGCGAGTTTATTTTCAAGACGGAAAGCAGAGAAACAACAAAGGCAAGAATAGCGTAAAGTTCAACGAGAGAAGCGGATACAATTGCCTTGCCGCTTTCCCCCGGGCGCTTTGCCACCAAACTGATTCCCGCCGCGGCTACTTTGCTTTGCGCGATGGCGGAAAAGTAACCGCCGATGGCAATGGGCAGGCAGCTCGCTAAATACAAAAATCCGGAAACCATGGATACATCAGCGCTGCCGCCAAGGATGCCGACGTTTAATAAAACCATAACAGCAATGATAAACCCATAAAGCCCCTGTGTTCCGGGCAAGAGCTGTAAAATCAGCAGTTTACCAAATTTGCCGGGATCTTCTGTTAAAACCCCAACAGCCGATTGTGAAGCAAGGCCTACGCCTTTCGCCGAGCCAACGCCTGCCAACCCAACGGCGAGGGCGGCTCCGAATAACGCCAAAAATAAACCTAAATTACTCATGAATACTTACTCCTTTATTTTTGTGTATTTATATTTTTTTGAAAACGGCTCAAATTTGCGGCCGCCGCCTTCATAAAATTTGCCAAAAAATTCAACATATTGCAATCGGTTGGTGTGAACATAGGCGCCCAACATATTAATAGCAAAATTAATTAAATGAAAGGCAATAAAGACAATCCAGAACAATATCCCTCCGGGGAAGCCAAAACCGAACAACGACCCCATCAAGTTCGCGACTGTCGCAATCACGCCGGTTGCAAGCCCCAATGCCATGAGGCGGGAGTAAGACAGGGCATCACTTAAAAATCCCGTCAAATCATAAAGGCTTACAACGCCGCTCATCAGCCGCAAAAAAATATTTTTGTTGGCTCGGCCGGCAAACAAAATCAACCCGCCGGCTCCCATGCCGGATAAAATCAATGCGGGCATTTTTAAGAAATTCGCTCCGGCTCCAAACCAAACGGCGATCAAGCTGATCCCCGTTAATAGCATAATCCATAGCCCTGCATCATAGATAGCGTCCAGCTTTTTCTTCGCTTTCCAAAGCGTTATGAACTTAAGCGTATAGGCGGTTAGAATATGAACAACGCCCATGGCCACACTGATAATTAACAGCTTCAGCGGGTCTTTTACGGGGTCAAATAAAATCGGTTTGAGCTCGATATTCGCATGGAAGAAACCATTTGATATGACTGAAACGGCGTTTCCAAAGAAGCTGCCATATAACAGTCCCCAGACAAAAGTAGACACACCGCAGAAAAAAAACATCTTCATGGAATTGCGCAGCCCCGGTTTTACATTATGAAATATAAATCCCAAAAGCCCGCAGACAATCATGACCAGCAGCCCGTATCCCGCGTCCGAAAACATCATACCAAAATAAAAATAGTAGAATATACTCATGATGAAAGTGGGATCCACATCGGACTTAGAGGGTAAACTGAACGATTCGACGACAGATTCCAGCGGGCGCGCAAACGAGTTGTTTTTCAGCTTTACAGGAGTTTCTTCGTCGTCCGCGGGATTGGCCAGTTCCACGCAGGAAGTATATTGATTTTCCAGGGCTTGCTTAAAATCTTCGGCCAAAGTTGCGGGCATGTATCCGCTCAATAGAAATACCCGATTGGTTTGCCGCAACTGATGAATGACCTCGTATTTATCCCTGCGTGCGTAAAAAGAATCATACAAAATTTGCATACTCCGTTTTTCGGCGCAAAGTCTCTCGATTTCCTTTTGACAGTCTCTCATTTGGCTATGGAGTTCATCTATTTGAGCGTTTATCTGGGCAATCATTTCTTGCGCTGTTTTTCCGTTAGAATCCATAGTGGCATGTACGAATCCCATTTCATTCAGCGCGTTTTGCAATTCTGCCCGGTCAGTTTTATGGACAATCATATAGAAGCAGGTTTGCTCTTTGCTGTTTGAGACTATTTCGATATGGACGGAGGCATCGGTAAAACGGGCAATTTTCTCGTACAGCCCGCTTTCATCAAACAATCCCTGCAAACTGCCGACCAGTATTGCAGTCTTTTTTGTTTCATTCAAATTCAACGCTTGCGTGTATGCTTTCCACGCAAGCAACCCCGCGATTTGGACTTGATTGCTTTGCACCTCAGCTTCGCACCAAGTAATCGCTTCTGACAAACCCTTGATACGGCTCGCTTTTTGCAGAATTTCACTTTCCGCACGCTGCACCGTTTTCACATCTGCGCTACTGATGTTTTCGCAGTCCAGGTAAAACGGCTTTTTTTCAGGCAATGTTTGCTCCATGATATCAATTGCGCAAGAGAGCAGTTCAAGGTTTCGCTCAAACTGCCGAAGCGGTTCAGAGGTATCCTCAAAATAAAACGCTTCGTCTGCTGCGTTATTGGTAACTTCAATAAACCCTTTTGATTGAATCAGCTCAAGAATGCTTTTTCGATCGGAACGGCAGGCGAGAATATTCACTTTTTTCATTTTCTCAACGGACATATCTGTAATCCTTAATCCAATATTTCGTTCATTACCGCATGGATAGCATTCTCGCGATTTACATAAGCGGCTTCTAAGTTCTCGGCAATTTCCTGGCGATATTCTTTCATTTTTTGCTCATATTCTACGCTTGCTTGCTCATGCGCAGATTCCATTTCCCGCGTTGCATCTGATTTAGCCGAAGCGATGGCGGCTTTCACAAGGGAGTCCCCCTTCTTTTGTGCGACTGCAATCATCTCATCGGCTTCTTTTAACGCGCTTTTTTTGTTTTCATCCGCTAATGTTTCAGCAGCCTTAATTCGTTCTATTGCCTCCATGTATATCAGCGCCCCTTATGCGTTATATTTTGTGTGAAAATTTAATAATATCATCTTTCCTGCCGAATACAATGATGTGCTCGTTTTGTGAAAAAACATGAGACGGTTTAATAGAGGCGGTCATCTCATCTCCCAGCTTTGTGGCTAAAATATTAATATGATATTTCGTGCGCACCGCGACGTGCTCAATGGTATCTCCGACCCATTTTTCAGGAACGGGAATTTCCGTGATGGCATATTCGGGCGCAATTTCAATGTAATCATAGGCTTTTTTAAACGAATGCTTAATAGCGATTCGGTATGCCATCTGCCTCTCTGGGTCAATGATTTCGTCGGCGCCCATGCTGAGTAAAAATTTTCCGTGCATTTCACGGCTGGCTCTCGCGAGGATATACGAAGCGCCCATTCCCTTTAAAAGGTAGGTGATTTCCAGCGATGTACTAAGATTGGACCCCATAGCAACAACGCAGATATCGAAGTTGCGCACACCGAGCGCCTGAAGGACTTCTTTTTTTGTGCAGTCCCCGATTTGCGCGTCCGTAACAGTCCCCATGATTTCAGTTATTTTTTCCTCTGAAATATCGACGGCTAGCACCTCGTTTCCGAGCTCGGAAAACTTTCTTGCAATATGTCGTCCAAACCTGCCAAGACCGATTACTAAAATAGATTTCATCGTAACAACAGCTCCCATCATGCTAACCTATCAATAATTTTTCTTGCGGATACCGCAGAGGAACCGGTTTTGTTGTTTTTATAAAGGCAAATATCATGGATAATACGCCCACCCGGCCGAAATACATTAAAAGTATAATGGTTAATTTAGAAAGGGAGGACAGTTCAGGTGTAATGCCCAGTGAAATTCCTACCGTCCCGATTGCTGAAAACACTTCAAATATCACATGTTTCAGCGGGAGGTCTTGAAACAGTGAAATGAGTGCAATACCGGCTGCCGCAAAAACCATATACATGACAACAATGGCGCAGGCCTTTTTAAAAAGACTTTCATCGAACCTTCGTCTGAAGGCGGATATGTCAGATTTGTTCTGTAACGTTGACATTGCTGCGGCCAGGATAAGAAACGTTGTTGTCGTCTTGATTCCGCCTGCCGTTGAAGCAGGGGAGCCGCCTATAATCATCAGAATAATTGTTAAAAATATGGTTGAGTCGGACGCGAAGGACATATCGACTGAGTTAAAGCCAGCCGTTCTTGGCGTAATAGATTGAAAGATGGAATTGACAATTTGATCAATACGATTCATCCTTGCCATAGAACCGTCAACTTCCGAAATAAAAATTAAAACAGCTCCCCCAAGAATCAGAACGGTAGTGGCGAACAATACCACCTTAGTATGCAACATATATTTTCCATATCGCCACTTATGGGTAAAAATATCCTCCCAAACTAAAAATCCAAGACCGCCTATTACAATGAGGGCGGCGATAATCAAGCAAACGTATGGGTCGCCGGAGAACGTGGTTAGCGATGAAAACTGCTTATATTTTCCCATTAAATCAAAGCCGGCATTGCAAAAAGCGGAAACTGAATGGAAAACAGCGTTGTAGACGCCTTCTGCGAATCCCATTTTCGGGCAAAACCGAAATGCCAGCAAGAGAGCACCCAAACTCTCGAAGAATAACGTTCCGAATAAAATATGCTTTGTAAGCCTTACAACGCCGCCCAGCTTAAAACTTCCGGCTGCCTCTTGCAATAGTATGCGGCTGTTGAGGCCTATTTTACGCTTCAACATAAGAGAAAATATTGTTGCAAGGGACATGAATCCGAGCCCACCCACCTGAATTAAAATCAGAATGACAATTTGCCCGAACAAAGACCAATGGCTGTAGGTATCGTATACAACAAGCCCGGTAACACAATTTGATGAGGTTGCCGTAAAGAGAGCATCTGTAAAAGGTGTCCATGTTCCTGCTTTTGATGCGAGGGGGAACGTTAATAAAATAGCACCTAATACAATAAGGAAAGCAAAAAAAATTGCAATCAATTGCGCATATTTAAAATGATTCACAATGGACTTCACGCGCATCCTCCAAAAGCAATAAACTATATACATAAACAATAAAAAAGTAGAGCGCTTTTTACGAAAGCTCTCCACCCTAAAGCTCAAAACTTGAACAGTTAAAAAACTGCCAACCGGATGCAATGATTTTATCACTTGGCCTGTGAAAAGTCAAGAATTATGTGGTGATATTGCTGTAATGATATTGCTGTAATTCTGTGAGATCGTGATTCCGATTTGTTAGAAGTCAAAAGGTTCTCGCACTCACTTTTATATTGCGCCGCATCATCTTGACATATATCTGTTCTTACATCGGAGTACGCAGATAACACGGGTACGGAGAATTGCATTGTTTTGATTTTCAAATCAGAGTCCACATTTTCTATTACTCCTGCATGTAATGGTCGCAGGTTTTGCGGGATGAAATTCTTTGCTGTATGGGATTTTATCCCGCAAAACCCGTGCTACCATTTGATGCAGGAGTAATAAATACCGCTTATATTCATATCCCACATGTATTTCCGTTCGCCAAGCGGCCTATTATGAAGCAAATGAGACAGGAGCCATACAATTTCGCCGGCCTCCGATTTTGCGTACAAAATATAGATTATGTTTACCGCATAATAACACAATTCTATCTCAACAAAAAACAAAAACCCGCAAGACCTAATGTCATGCGGGCTTAAATTGGAGCTGCTAACCAGATTCGAACTGGTGACCTCATCCTTACCAAGGATGTGCTCTGCCACCTGAGCCATAGCAGCGAAAAATGGCGACCCGGAACGGACTCGAACCGTCGACCTCTAGCGTGACAGGCTAGCGTTCTAACCAACTGAACTACCGGGCCAAAACTGTGCCAACGCCAGAAGAGCGCAACACATAACGCCGTTTATCATATCATAGCTTATTCGTATTTGCAAGTCCTTTTACAAAAAAATCTGAAAGAATCGTGCCCAAGAATCGTGCCCTACATTTTCATTATAATTTTCGCTATCATTTTCAGTTAGGCGAACACTTCAATTAAAAAATCATTTCATTCTAAAACGGATTGTGGTAAACTATGATACGGACTATTGCTGGGGGGAGTACCGTATTATGGAGAATTGCGTAGGAGTTTTAGGGGGGCTTGGCCCGCTTGCAACGGTATATTTTATGGAGCTTTTGATTCGCATGACAAAGGCGCAGTGCGACCAGGAGCATGTGAATCTGTTGGTAACCAGCCACGCGGCAACGCCCGACCGCACAAACTATATACTAGGCAAGAGCCGGGAGAATCCCCTGCCTGTGATGTGCGCAGATGCCAAAAAGCTGGAGCAAGGGGGGGCGTCCTTTCTTGTCATCCCTTGCAATACGGCGCATTATTTTTATTCTGAAATTCAAAAAAGTGTAGGCATTCCGGTGCTGAATATAATAAAGGAAACCATTGCGTTTATCGGGGATTTACATATGGAACGCAAAATCGGTATCCTCGCCACGGACGGAACGGTGCAGACGCATACCTACCAAAAAGAAATGGAAGCCCTAGGAATTTCTTATGCCCTGCCGGACGAGCCGGAGCAGCGGGCACTTATGGATATTATCTACAACCAGGTGAAGGCGGGCAGGGCGATTGATATCGCGCGTTTTCAGGGGATTCTTAAAAGTTTGCGGGATAAGGGCTGCAGCAGCGTCATTCTGGGCTGCACGGAGCTTTCGATCATTCGCAGGGATTTTGCCCTGTATGACAGAGAGATAGTGGATTCCCTGGAGGTGCTTGCCAGGCGCACCATAGCAATGAGCGGAAAGCAGATAAAGGAGAACGGGGCACTATGAAAAAATCACTTGCGGGTTTGTGTGCGGCCTTGGTTACGCCGTACGACAGTAAGGGGCAGGTCAATTACAGCGTACTGCGGGATATGGTTTCCCATCTCTTGCGGCAGGGGATGGAGGGCTTTTATGTTTGCGGCAGCACAGGGGAGGCCTGGCTGCTCAGCGCGCAGGAGCGCCGAAGTATTCTGGAGGCGGTTGTTGAGGAAAACGCAGGCAGGGGCATTATTATTGCGCACACAGGCAGCATAGGCACCGATTTGACACTGGAGCTTACCGCCCATGCCAAAGCTGTCGGCGCTGATGCGATTTCTTCCGTGACACCGTTTTATTACAAGTTTTCTCCGGCGGAAATTGTACAGTATTATCTGGATATCGCCCGTGAGGGCGGTATGCCGACCATTGCCTATAATATTCCGATACTAACGGGTTACAGCCTGTCGCTCGCGGATGTGAATCGGCTTGCGCAGGAGGAGAATCTGGTTGGCATTAAATACACGGCGATGGATTTGTATTTGTTGGAGCGCATCAGCCAGACTGCCGCGCATCTGACGCTCTACAACGGCTTTGATGAAATTATGCTCTACGGCTTGCTCGCCGGAGCGCACGGCGGAATCGGCAGTACATATAACTTTATGCCGGAACGCTACCTTGCCTTGCGGGATGCTGTGCGGGCGCAGGAGATTGCGCGCGCGCAGGAACTGCAGCACGGCATCAACGAAATGATACCAACCGTGGTGCAATACGGCGCAACTCAAGTGGCCAAGGAGCTGCTTACGCTGCAGGGCTTCCCCTGCGGAGATTGCCGCAGACCCTTTGCGCCGCTGACCGAACAGGCAAAGGCGGATATCAAACGGCTGTATGAGGAAAAGATACGCCATGCATAATCACTGCCGCCTATGCCCGCGCGGCTGCCATACGGATCGCAAGGTGAACAGCGGTTACTGCGGAGCGAAAGATCTGGCCTGTGTCGCGAAAACGATGCTGCATCACTGGGAGGAACCGCCAATCAGCGGCTCACGGGGTTCTGGGGCTGTATTCTTTTCCGGCTGTAATTTGCGTTGTGTCTTTTGCCAAAATCATGCCATCAGCACGCAAAACAAAGGCCGGCTGCTGGATGCTCCCGCATTGGCCGCTGTTTTTTTGGATCTACAGGCACAGGGTGCACATAACATTAATTTAGTTTCCCCCACGCCCTATGTTACAAACTTAGCAGAAGCGCTCCCGCTGGCACGGGAGAGGGGGCTGCAAATTCCCGTTATTTACAACTCGAACGCCTATGAAACTGTCACGGCGCTGCACATGCTGGATGGCTTAGTGGATATCTATTTGCCGGACTTTAAGTATTGGGACGATGCACTTGCGAAAACCTATTCTGACGCGCCGCATTATGCCTCAGTCGCAGGGCAGGCGCTTTTGGAAATGTTCCGGCAGGTCGGTGTGTGGAAAATGGATTCCTCCGGACTGGCGCAGAGCGGCCTGTTGGTGCGGCATTTGGTTTTGCCGGGTCAGCGGCACGATTCCATGCGCATTCTGGATTGGGTTGCGCAGAATATACCGAGTTGTGCGCTGAGCCTGATGGCGCAGTATCTCCCGGTACACAAAGCCGCACAGCAAGCGGGATTAAACCGGCGTATCACCACGTTTGAGTATGAGTCCGTCGTAAGGCATGCCCTGCAGTTAGGGTTGGATAAGGGCTATATGCAGGATACATCCTCCGGTAAGGAGAAATATATTCCGGATTTTACATAAACAACAGAAGCAATCAAATAGAGGAAGATCAAGGCAACGAAACGACTAATGTTGCGAGGGTGGGCTACTCCTAAATAGAGCAGCCCACCCTCGTTTTATTTATCCTTCTTCATCTTTTTCATAAAGCTCATCATGCCCTTGATGGGGTTGCCGTTGACCATTTCCAGCATAGCTTCCAACTGGTCATAGCTTACGGAGCCTTGGCTTAGGGTTGCCAGGGCGCGGATGGGCATATCCATCAGCATGGCGCTGACCATGTCCTTGGCGTCCTCGTTTCCCTTTATCATGCTCTGGGCGCGTTCTTGCACAACCTCCTGGATTTTTTTGCCGATGAAGGTATCCTTAATATCGCTGAGTGTGTTGCTCATGGTGTATTTGCCTTGTTGCTCTTCGTCCGGGATGGCGTGACCCAGCAGGGCCTCGTATTGCTTATCCGGCACAAAGAAGGGATCACAGGGCAATTCGAAATAATTCGGTGCGCACTCGCGCAAAAACGCAAGGCGGCCTTCCAAGCCATCGCCCGTGACCTGCACTTGCGCCGTGAGCAGTATATCCCGGCTGGAGGAGCCGATTTGCAGCTCGTAGCTGCCGCCCTCCACCGCCCAGCAGGCGGCGGGCTCGTTGTAATAGGCAAAGCTGCGCGTATCCAGCGTCAGCGTGACCTCGCGGCTTTCGCCCGGCTCCAGATACAGCTTTGCAAAGCCACGAAGCTCCCGTTTGGCGCGTGGGATGCTGCTTTGCGGCAGGGAAACATAGAGCTGGGCAACTTCTGCCCCGGCACAGCTGCCGCTGTTGGTGACGGTGAAACATAAATCCAGACTGTCGCCCGGGGTGAAGCAATCCGCGCTTAGCTTCATATCGGCATAGTGAAAGCTGGTATAGGAGAGGCCGTAGCCAAAGGGGAAGGCCACCGGCTGGTTGGCACTTTCATAATAACGGTAACCAACAAAGATACTTTCCCGGTACTGTGCCAGCTTGCCCTGGCCGGGGTAGTAGGATTCGCAGGGTGTGTGCTCCAGGGAGAGGGGGAAGCTCTCCGCCAGCTTGCCGCCGGGGTTCACCTCGCCCAGCAACACCTGCGCGGCGGCTGTTCCGCCGCCCTGGCCGCCGAGATAGGACAGGACGATGCCGCGCACACTGTCTGCCCAGGGCATTACTACGGGCGCACCGCATTGCAGCACGACCACGATGTTGGCGTTGATCTCGGCCAGCGCCGCAATCAGCGCGTTATGCTCCTTTGGCAGGTCAAGGCCGATGCGGTCAAAGCCCTCGCTTTCGTAGGAATCCGGCAGGCCGGCAAACACCAACACCAAATCCTTACCTTGCGCGGCGCGGCAGGCTTCCTCGCGCAGTTGCTCGGCGTTTGCCCGCTCCTCCAGCGTCATCGGATAGCCGGGTGCATACTCCGCCGCAATGCCGCGCTGCTCCAGCGCATCCCAGGCGCAATCCATTTGTGTGGGGTGAATTTTGCTGCTGCCCGCGCCTTGATAGCGCGGTGTTTTGGCAAAGGCGCCGACGACGGCGACGCTCTGCTGCGCACGCAGGGGTAAGATATCGCCCTCGTTTTTCAGCAGTACAGTGGATTCCGCCGCCGCACGGCAGGCAAGATTGTGGTGCGCCTTGGCATCATATCGGTAACCCTCTTTGCGGTTTTCCGCCGCACGCAAAATCAGCTCTACGATGCGCTCGGCAGTTTCGTCCAACACGGATTCGGGCAGCTCCTTGCTCTTCACTGCGGCCACGATTTTACCGTCGTGATAGCCCTGTGAGCCGGGCATCTCTAAATCCAGCCCCGCCAAAAGACCCTTCACGCGGCCGCAGACCGCGCCCCAGTCCGTCATCACAATGCCGGAAAAGCCCCATTCTCCGCGCAGAATATCCGTCAGCATCCGCTTATTTTCGCTCAGATGTTCTCCGTTGATTTGATTGTAGGAGCACATGACCGTTTGCGGCTGCCCCTGCTTTACTGCGTGCTCAAAGCTCGCCAGATAAATTTCACGCAGGGCGCGTTCATCCACGAGGGAATTGCTCACCATGCGCCTTGTTTCCTGATTGTTGCAGGCAAAATGTTTTAGGGAAGTGCCAACGCCCTTGCTCTGCACACCTTGAATCCAGGCGGCGGCGAGTGTGCCGGAGAGCAGGGGGTCTTCGCTGAAATATTCAAAATTTCTGCCGCACAGGGGAGAACGCTTGATGTTTGCGCCCGGGCCCAGAATGACTGCCACATCCTCCTGCAGGCACTCTTCGCCCAGCGCCTCACCGATTTCCCGCAGCAGCGTGGGGTCAAAGCTACAGGCCGCTGCCGAAGCAGTGGGGAAGCAGGTGGCGGGGGCGCTGTTGTTGATGGCGAGCGCATCGCTTGCCCCTTGTTGCTTGCGCAGGCCGTGAGGGCCGTCCGTCACCATCACGCTGGGCAGGCCAAGGCGTTCCACGCCCTTCATCCGCCAAAAGTCTAAACCGGAGCACAGGGACGCTTTTTCTTCCAGCGTCATTTGTTTCACAAGCTCTTTACTGGTCATGTATTGTCAGTCCTTTCCAATAAACTATTTTTCTCTCGTACCAGCCGAATCGCCTGCATTCCGGCTGTCATGCCCTCGAAAACCGCTTTTGCGATTTGCAGTGTGCCGCCCGTGCAGTCCCCGGCGGCGTAAAGGCCGGGAATGTTGGTTTCCATCTTTTCATTTACAACAATGTTATTGCCGTCTGTCAGCGCACCGATTTTTTTCGCTAAATCCGCGCTGCCCGCAACACCCACGGCAATGAACGCGCCGGAAACCGTGTGGCAGCTGCCATCCGCCAGGCGGATTTCTTCTAACTGTTGTTCTCCGGCGAAGGCGGCGAGCGGCGTTGTGACGATGGGGAGGTTTTCCGGGAAGGGCACCTCCGGCTGAGCGCCGTTGGTGAAAAGCGTCACGGAACCAACCACCGGCAGCAGCTCCTGTACCTCGTGCAGGGCGTATGCTCCGTTTCCAATGACGGCGACAGGCTTGTTGCGGTAGAAAAATGCGTCACAAACCGCGCAGTAGCTGATGCCCTTTCCTTCCAACGCACGGATGCCGTCAATTTTCGGCGTATTGCGCGTGGAGCCGGAGGCGAGGATGACGGCCTGCGCGGGGTAATCCTGCGTCGCAGTGCTCACGAACAGGCTCTCGCCAAAGCCTAAACCGACCGCCTCTTCCGCGATAAACCGTACGCCGAGCTGTTTTGCCTGCTCGGTGCCGTTATGCAGCAGTTCCTGCCCGGAGATGCCGCCGGGGAAGCCGTAGTAATTTTCGATTTTTTCCGCTTTGCGCAGTGCGCCGCCGTCCTTGGCGATAACAGTGGTTTCAAGCCCTGCGCGGGCGGTATACAGCGCGGCGCTGATGCCCGCAGGCCCGCCGCCTAAAATAATGACTGCCATATGTACATCTCCTTTTTACTAAAACTTTCTTACACAAAAGTATAACACATTTTTACCATAACTAGAAGATGTTTTTTAAGCTGATACGCTCAGCGTCCATCATGTTTTCCAAAATCATTTTTGCGCGTTCGCAGGATTCGCGAAAGGTGGTCAGTTCCGCGTCCTGTTCCTGCTCGCCCAGAATACGGATATTCAGCTCCAGTTCGTCCATAGAACGGTGCGCCATCAAAACATGCAGAAACGCGTCATGCTTCTCCCACAGTGCCTGCACGTTACGGTTTTTCTCTGTCAGCGTCTCGCTTTTTCCACGTTGGGTTTCATCCAGCAGCGTGCTCACTCCTGCGTGCAGTTCCTGCAGCCTGCGGTTCAGGCTGACACTGCAGTAGATACAGGTGGCGCAAACCAGAGCCATAATCACCAGCGCCGCAACAAAACGCTTCATACCCCCGGCTCCTTTCTGATGATGGAAACATGCTCCAGCTTGTCGCAGGTCATGATATAGATGTCCGAAAGCGCAGTGTGCTCCCGGTGCAGAATGCCTTCCAGGTGCTTCTTTGTCAAGCCGCAATCCTGCAGGCCTTGCCCAAGGATTTCGCCGTCTGCCACAACGAGCATAGGCCAATCGTCTTGCGGTACGGCCAGCTGCAAATCGCTCGGCGTGGTTGTGCGGTGCTCCGGTTTGAGCAAAACGCTCAAACGGCCGTTGGTTTCCAGAATGGCGTACTGCACAAGGGAAATATCGAACACATCCTTCAGCCGCAGGGAGCTAAACAAATCCTCCACCGTAAAGCGCAGCTGCTTGACCTTCTGTTGGTCAATGATGCCGTCCCGAATGACAATGATGGGATTGCCCTCCTCCAGTTTGCGAAAACTTTTACTTTTCATGCTGAGAACGGAGGAAATCACCTCAATGGAAATCAAAATCAAAACCGCAATGAGGGAGTTGAGCATCGGCAGCTCGTTATCCTGCAGAGGGATGACAATCAGCTCAGAAAGTAGGATGGTAATAATCAGCTCCGAGGGTTGCAACTCTCCGATTTGCCGTTTGCCCATCAAGCGCATAGCGCCCATAATTAAGACGTAAACAATAACCGCGCGGATTACGGTGACAACCATGCCTGTAGCTCCCTTCGTTTATACCCAAACGCCCCCATCAGTTTTTCCAAATTTAAGACGAATATTCTATATTGCCTTATTAGTCTACCAGCGAAACCTTGCCAAATCTTGGTGGTATTTTCGCCGTCAGCCTGCGTTGTCCTCCTTGCTTTACGACAGTAAAGCCGCGTCGTCCGCCTTGACTGACGACAAAAACCCTCACCAATCTTCTGGTAAGCTTTCATTGGCGGACTACTAACAACAAAACGCCCGCACCGGCAGCATGTACCCGGTGCGGGCGTTTTCATAATGCTCTTATTTAAAGTTCGCTAAAACAACCTTGACATGTTTGCCGCCAAAATCGCTGGCCTTCTTGGTGGTGTCTGCTGAGATGGAGCCGGCAATCTGGTTCTCATCTGTTTTGATGGCCTGATAGATTGCTTCATAGTCCGTTTTGGAAAAGCTGCGGAAACGGGAGGAATCAATCGGCAGGCCGATGCCATCCGATGCCGCGCCCAGGATGACACTTTTGCCGCCGGGGAATTCGTTGTTATAAAAGGAGGCGATGCTCTGGGCGACTGCGTGCTTCATCATCTTCATGGAGGAGGTAATAACGCGTTCGGATTCCATGCTCTGGTCGCAATCCACGCCGATGACCCACTTGTTTTGTAAGCCTTGGGCGGCCTGCATAACAGAAAGGCCGACAGCGCCGCCGCAGGCAAAAATAACCTCGGTGCCGGCGTTATACCAAGAGGCTGCGTAGGCCTGGTTCTGCGGCGTTTGCAAAAAGTCGCCGCAGTAGCCGAATTTAATCTCAACGGCATTATCCCCAAGCTTTAACTCCTTCGCGGCGTATTCCGCCCCCTGGATAAAGCCGTAGCCAAAGCGTACAACAGCGGGGAATTCTTTGCCGCCGAGAAAGCCCAGCTTGCGAAAACCGTCTTTGACGATAGCATAACCGGCCAGAAAGCCTGCCTGCTCTTCCGAAAAAAAGACAGAGTAGGTGTTGGAACCAACCTTTTCCACGCGCGTCTGGTCATAGGCGCCGTTATTGGGGATGCCGTCAATTAAAACAAACTTTGTATCCGGATATTGATCCTGCGCGGCGAGGATGGTGGATTCAAAATTGAAGCCGGGGGTTACAACCACCTTTGCGCCGTTCTCAATTGCCGTGTTGATTTGCAGGAGGTATTGTTCCTGTGATTTGGAGGCCGGTTCATACACCTTGTAGCCGATGTTATGCGCCTTCGCATACTCTACAATTCCCTCATAAGCGCTCTGGTTAAAGCTTTTGTCGTCCAGCTGGCTCATTTCTGTGGGGATTAAGGCGATTTCATATACGGCCTTTTCCTCCTCCTGCGGCGTACATGCGGCCATACATGCCAGCAAACACAGTACGAGCACCAGGGCACCGAGCTTTCTTAACGTTTTCGACATAGACAATTCTCCTCCTTCAAAATCAAGCAATCCACGTTCCGATTTTTGTCATCATATCGATATAATCAATAGGTTTTACTATGTAGTCATTCATGCCGGCCTGGAGCCCCTGGTCGATATCGCTCTGGAACGCGTTGGCGGACATGGACAGAATTTTTACGCTTGCGCTGTCTGCGCGGGGCAGTTTTCGGATTTCACGCGTGGCGGTATAGCCGTCCATATCGCGCATTTGGATATCCATGAGTATCAGATCATAGTACCCCTCCGCCGATTCCCGAAACCGTTCAACGGCAACCGTGCCGTCGTCCGCGGTGTCAATTTCCGCATGGGTATCCGCGAGCAGCTCAATGGCGATTTCACGGTTCAGCTCAATGTCGTCCACCAGCAAAATACGCTTTCCGGTCAAATCCAGCTGGGTGATGTCCGCTTCGAGGCCCGTGCCTTGCTTCTCCAGCTGTGCGCGCGGCAGGGTTAGGCTAAAATAAAACTCGCTGCCCTGACCCGGCTCACTGTTCAGTTGAATGCCTCCGCTGCCCATCAGGCGTACCAGGCGGTCTGAAATAGACAGGCCAAGGCCGGTTCCGCCGTATTGCCTGGTGACGCCGGATCCGCCCTGCTCAAACGCTTCAAAAATCAACTGTTGCTTTGCCGGGTCAATGCCGATGCCTTTGTCGCGTACAGAGAAGCAAAATTGAACCGTGTCGCCTTGCTGCTCTTCCGGCGTGACGGCAATTTGAATTTCGCTTTGCTCCGGCGAAAATTTAACAGCGTTGGCAATGAGATTGATAAGTACCTGCTTTAGGCGTGTCTCATCTCCTGCGAACACGCTGTCTCCCACGGTCTCCCAATTGTCAATCAGTGTTAGGGTAATGTTCTTCCCGGCCGCATTTTTCTGCATCATTTCCACAGTATCCCGCGCAGTTTTCTGCAAATCAAAGGGTTCGTGTGTAATTTCAAACTTGCCGGATTCGATCTTAGAAAGATCCAGCACATCGTTAATAATCCCCAGCAGATGACGGGAAGAGGTCGCGATGGTTTCAAACCCGGCTAACATTTTTTGCGGATCCGTCTGCCGCTTGGAGATTTCCGTCATGCCGATAATGGCGTTCATAGGTGTGCGGATTTCGTGGCTCATGCGGGATAAGAAGTCGCTTTTTGCCCGGTTGCTTGCCTGCGCCCGTTCGGACATTTCCACATACTCCGTCACATCCGTTAACACTGCACAGATGCCGGAAAGCTGCTCGTTTGGGCGGTTTGCGGCCAAAAACACACTGTAATGCCGCTGCTGCCCGCTGTTGAGACGGATGGAGAAAGCGCCGCTGTAGCTTTTCTCAGCGCTCTTCTGATAGGCTGCGTACAGCTGCAGCAGCTGCTCCCGGCACAGGGAGGTGATTTCCTGTTCATCCGCCGTATGCTCCGCGTTGCCCTCGGCGGAGAAAAAGGCCTTCGCGGGGCTGTTGCGGTAGAGCTCATGGAAGGCATCGTCATAAAAAGCCACAGAGCTATTCAGAAGATTGAAAATAGTTCGGTTGTTTTCCAGCATGAGGTTGATGGTGGTTACCAGGCGGCTGTAATCGCCCCGATACTGCGTGACCTGCGTGATATGTGCACCCAGATGACCCCGGATGACTTCGGTTGCGGCCTGCTCTGTATGAGACACCAAGCTGCGTATGGTTTGGCTCGCATCGCGGTAGGAGCGGTAAATCAAACCCAGCTCATCCTTGCGCTCCAGCAGTTTGTGCGGAATTTCCTGTTCCATGTCTCCCAGCGCAAACCCGGCTAAGTCGCGGCTTAGGCGCAGGATGGGTTTGGAGACGGAACGCTTGCAATATAGCACTATGGCTATGGAAACAATTAAAAAAACTAAAATTCCAATAAACAGAATATATAGGGTAACACGATTGATGGAATCAAACATCGGCTGGGCATCGATATCCGCCCCCAGAAAAGCCACAACATCACCCTTGGAGTTGGTTATGGGCGCATAAGCGTAATACAGAACGCCGTAATCCGTGGTGTTGGAATACTTCGCCTTATCGAAGGCAAGGCCGGAGCGCAGAACGTCCTCGCTCCCGGGGAAGATGCTCTTCGCCTCCTTGCTGCCATAGCTGCTGTCGTCATAGGTGCGGGTCTGTGCGTTGTAATTTGCGTCAAACAAATAAGTATAGCTGTCTTTATCGCCGTTATCGCACATAATATATAAATATTTAATATGAAATGTGTCCTGTAGGGTATACAGCAGGCTGTTCATGCGAAAATAATAATCGTCTTTCTTTTGCTCCCGGGCATATTCCTGTATTTTGTCCCCATCCAGCTGGGTGGCAATAAAAGCAGGGATTTCTAAGGCGCGTTCGCTGTACATATCCTGATAAACGCCGCGCACCACCGCGCTGAGTGCAAGCAGAACGCAAAACAGCGCCACAGCCACAATGCCGTTTACCAGCAACGCTATGTTAATATAAAACGATTTGTGCCCCCTGTCCCGCTTCTTCAAGTCAATAATTCCTTTCCTTATGTTGGTAAGTTATTACAATTATACCGTTCTGTTCACGGGAAAGCAAGATATTCTCAAGAGTTATTCCCGACATCTTGACCGCCGCGCCGCTACGCGCTATACTATTTACTCCGGCACTTAAAAACAGGAACGACTTGCCGGTCTTTTTGACGCTATGCTGCGTCAAAAATGCTCGCAATACGAAAGTATTGCTGCGCTTTTTTTCTTGCCTATCGCCAAAAATCTTCGGCAACGCATTTCCTGTTTTTAAGTGCAGGAGTAATATCATTAATCAAGAGAAGGGTTGGCGG
The DNA here is from genome assembly GCA_031549535.1 of Oscillospiraceae bacterium. Classification (GTDB taxonomy): domain Bacteria; phylum Bacillota; class Clostridia; order Oscillospirales; family Acutalibacteraceae; genus JAVBPP01. The sequence goes on along the minus strand of JAVBPP010000004.1, from coordinate 5,853 downwards.
ACAGATGCGGGAACTGTATATCGGCTATGATATCGGCGGCACCAAATGTGCGGTTATTCTGGGGAGCGCTGCGGCGGAAATTTTGGAACAGCGCCGTTTTGCCACGGAAAGTGCACGCGGATGGAAGGCTGTGGTAGACCAGCTTTTGGAGGAAACCCAGGCGATTTTGAATCAGCGCGGATTGGAAGGCAAGGATATCCGTTCCGCAGGAATTAGCTGTGGCGGTCCGCTGGACAGTAAAGCAGGCGTCATCCTCTCCCCGCCGAATTTACCGGATTGGGATAGGGTGCCGTTGACACAGCTGATTGAGCAGCGCTTCGGCTTTCCCTGCCGGCTGCAGAACGACGCCAACGCCTGCGCACTTGCAGAGTGGAAATTTGGCGCGGGCAAGGGACTTTCCAACCTGATTTTTTTGACGTTCGGCACAGGTATGGGCGCAGGCTTGATTTTAGACGGTAGGCTTTACGCCGGAACCAACGATATGGCGGGCGAGGTGGGGCACATGCGCCTTGCCGAGGATGGGCCCGAGGGCTACGGCAAGCGTGGTTCCTTTGAAGGTTTTTGCAGCGGCGGCGGTATTGCGCGGCTGGCGCAGTCCCTGGCGAAACAGGCGTTGGAGCAGGGGGATCCCCCTGCGTTTTGCAAGGCTCCGGAGCAGTTGAGCGCTGTGAGCGCCCACAGCGTTGCCATCGCGGCACAGCAGGGCGACCCGCTGGCGCAGGAGGTCTATCGCATCTGCGGAACGCAATTGGGCAGAGGCCTTGCCCTCCTCATGGATGTACTGAATCCGCAGGCCATTATTATCGGCAGCATCTACGCGCGCTCCGGCGCATTGCTGGAGGAGCAGCTGCAAAAAACGCTCCGCGAGGAGGCGCTGCCTCACACCCGCTCCGTTTGCCGGATACTTCCGGCGGCGTTGGGGGATGACATCGGTAATTATGCGGCGCTGGGCGTTGCAATGAATGAACTATAAAACTTGAAAATTGAAGGGAGTCCTGTTCCATGACCTTCCCATTGCAGTTTATCGCGGCAGGCAGGGAATATTCCAGCCTGACAGAATTTGTGCCCGCGCCGTATCTGCGCAAAAGCGTTACACTGGATGAAAAGCCGGATGGGGCGGAGCTGCTCATCTGCGGACTTGGCTTTTATGAGCTGTTTATTAATGGGCAACGCCTTACCAAGGGGCTGCTTGCGCCCTATATCAGCAACCCGGACCATATGCTCTACTACGACTGTTATGAAATTGCGTCCCATTTGCAGCCGGGTGAAAATGTCATCGGCGTTTTGCTGGGTAACGGTTTTCAAAACAACCCGGGCGGTTATGTCTGGGATTTTCACAAGCCACGGTTCCGCGGCGCACCGCAGCTGGCCATGAGCCTGGAGCTCAGCTTTGCGCAGAGCGAAACCATCACCATTACGGCGGACGAGAGCTTTCGTACCGCGCCCTCGCCGATTTGGAATGACGATTACCGCAATGGGGAGTATTACGACGCGCGAAAAGAGACGCCCGGCTGGGCGGAGCCCGGCTTTGACGACAGCGCCTGGGGGCATGCCATCTGCGCACCCACGCCGAGGGGTGAAGCGGCGCTGTGCACGGCGAACCCAATTTTAATTTCCGAGGAACTTTCCCCGGTTTCCGTCAAACAAGTGGAGGGCGGCTACCTCTATGACTTTGGAGAGAATTTTACCGGCTTTTGCAGGCTGGAGCTCGAGGGCGAAGCGGGGCAGGAAATTGCGCTGTATTACGGCGAATATCTGGAGGAGGACGGCCGCTTTACCCAGCGCAATCTCCGCTTTGATGAAAATGATTATGTACAAAAAGATCTCTATATCTGCAAGGGTGGGCAGGAGAGCTATACGCCTTGCTTTACCTACCACGGCTTTCAGTATGTGCTGGTTAAGGGGCTAACGCTGCGGCAGGCAACGCCGCAGGCGCTGACGTTCCTGGTGTTTCACTCCGCCCTGCAGGAGCGTGGCGGCTTTTCCTGCTCGGACGAAACGGTAAACCGCCTGCAGGCGAGCACGCTGCGTGCGGATTTGAGTAACTTTTTCTATTTCCCAACAGACTGTCCGCATCGTGAAAAAAATGGCTGGACAGGTGACGCCTCCGTTTCAGCGGAGCATATTCTATTGAATTTTGAGGCGGAGGAGAATTACCGTGTCTGGCTGGCGAATATCCGCAAGGCGCAGGCAGGTAACGGTGCACTGCCGGGTATTGTCCCCACAGGGGATTGGGGTTATCACTGGGGCAACGGCCCCGCCTGGGACTGTGTGCTGACTTATTTGCCCTATTACACTTATTTATATCGCGGGAACAAGAATATCCTTTCCGAAAATGCCCATGCCATTCTGCGTTATCTAGAATATCTGAGCACCAACGTGCGCGATGACGGGCTGATTTGCTTTGGACTGGGCGACTGGTGCCCGCCGGACAGGGGAGCGGACAGCTACAAATCCCCGCTGGAATTTACAGACACCGTTATCAGCATGGATATCTGTGAAAAAGCGGCCTATATCTTTTCGGTTTTGCAGCTGCCACTGCAGGAGCAGTTTGCACGGGGGTTATACAAACAGCTGTATACTGCCGCGCGGGAGCGCCTGATAGAACGCGACGGCATCACCGCCATCGGCCGTTGCCAGACCTCGCAGGCTATGGCGGTATATTACAATATCTTTACTCCGGCTGAGAAGCCGGCTGCGGTGCGCGTTTTGCTGGAGCTGATTCGGCAGGAGAACGACCATTTTGATGTGGGCATCTTGGGTGCTCGCGTCCTATTCCACGTTTTATCTGACTTTGGCTACACGGATTTGGCGCTCAAGCTTATTGTGCAGCCGACCTTCCCTGCCTACGGCTGGTGGATTGCAAACGGCGCAACGACGCTCTGGGAGGATTTTCATTCCACCCCCGGCAGTGTCAATTCCCGCAACCACCATTTTTGGGGTGATATCAGCCATTGGTTCATCCGCCATCTGGCGGGCATTCATTATAATCCCCGCCGTGTTGGGAAGGAACTGGATATTTGCCCGCAGTTTGCGCAAACGCTTACCTTTGCGAAAGGGCACCACCGCGCGCCGGAGGGCGAAATTTGCGTTGCATGGAAGAGAGAGGGCGACGCTGTTCTGCTTGATGTCACAGCGCCGGGGCTTTTGGATGGTTACATCCGTATGCCGGGCGGTATGGTGTTTGAGGACGGCACGAGCGTGAAAGCGCTGGAAAGCGGCACATATCGCTGTGTCCCCGCAGAAACGAGGGCCTTGTGATGCAGGAACGGGTGCAAGTGATATTGGATCGACTGCTGGCGGATTACCCCGTCTTACGGCCGCTTGCCCAGGATATTGCACAGGCGTATACCCTGCTGGAACGCTGTTTTACCGCGGGCGGCAAGCTGCTCATTTGCGGCAACGGCGGCAGCGCGGCGGATAGTGAACATATTGTCGGTGAGCTGATGAAAGGCTTTTTGGAAAAGCGTGCCCTTTCCGTGCAGGAGCGTGCGCAGTTCGTAGGCCTGGAGGGGGCGGAAACTTTAGCGGAGCGGCTGCAGGGTGCGTTGCCCGCCATCTCCCTTTGCGCACACAGCGCCCTAGGTTCAGCCGTGGCGAACGACACGGCGGGTGACATGGTGTTCGCCCAGCAGGTCTGGGGCTATGGGCAGGCGGGGGATTGTCTGCTGGCTCTCAGCACCTCCGGCAACTCCGCCAATATTGTGAATGCCCTGCAAACCGCGAAAGCAAAGGGAATGGCGACCATTGGCATCACGGGGGAGCGGGCGAGCAAAACACAGGCGCTCGCGGATATCTGCTTATGCCTGCCCGAGGAGGAGACCTACCGGGTGCAGGAGCTGACGCTGCCAAGCTACCACGCCCTGTGTGCAATGTTGGAAGCTCATTTTTTTACATCAATATAGAAAAATAGAAAAGGAAAAGAACATGATGAACACACTACCGCGTCCCGAGTACCCTAACCCGCAATTTCAACGCGAGGCATGGCGCAACTTGAATGGAGAATGGCAGTTTGAAATCGACTATTCACAAAGCGGCAAAGCACGCGATTTGCAGAATGCGGAAAAGCTTTCGGACAAAATTATTGTGCCTTTCTGCCCGGAAAGTGAGCTTTCCGGCGTGGGGCACACAGACTTTATCCCGGCCGTCTGGTACCTGCGGCATATCGAAGTGAGTAAGGCTGAACTGGAACAGCGCGTATTTTTGCATTTCGGCGCTGTGGATTACCTTGCAACAATTTTTGTTAATGGTGTGCAGGTGGGTACCCATAAGGGCGGCTACACGGCATTTTCGTTTGAAATCACCGACCGCTTGTTTGAGGGCGATAATACAATCACGGTCTATGCCGAGGATGATTTACGCTCCCCAAGTGTTCCGCACGGCAAACAGAGTGAAGAGCTGTATTCACACGGCTGTGACTATACCCGCACCACGGGTATCTGGCAGACCGTTTGGCTTGAATTTGTGCCGCAAAATTATATCAGCAGCATTCGCCTGTTTCCGGATTTGCAGAATGGTAGCCTAACACTGCAGGCCGGGGTTGTCGGCGCCGGCACGCTCAAGGCGGATGTGTTTTATGAGGGTCGCCTGGTCGGCTTCGCGGAGCGTAGCGCGTCACGGGGCACTGTGAGCTGCGAAATCCGCCTGAGCGAGGTACACGCCTGGGAGGCCGGTGCGGGGCGGCTATATGACTTAAAGCTTTCTTTCGGAGACGACGCAGTTTCCAGCTACTTTGGCCTGCGGGATATCTGCTTTGACGGTTACCGCTTTATGCTCAACGGCCGCAGCGTGTTCCAGCGTTTGGTGTTGGATCAGGGCTTTTATCCGGATGGCATCTACACTGCGCCGAATGAGGACGCGCTGATTCGTGACATTGAAATTTCACTGCAGGCAGGCTTTAACGGCGCACGCTTGCATGAAAAGGTGTTTGAACCGAGATTCCTCTACCATTGCGACAGATTGGGCTATCTGGTCTGGGGAGAATATCCCAACTGGGGTATCGATATTTCGGACCCGAAGAATCTTTATGCCGTTTTGCCGGAATGGTGCGAGGCTGTAAAACGGGATTGGAACCACCCCGCCATCATCGGCTGGTGCCCGTTTAACGAAACTTGGGACTATGACGGCAGAAAGCAGCATGATGAGTTGCTGCGCACCGTATACCGTGTCACCAAGCAGCTGGATCCAACGCGCCCCTGCATTGACACCAGCGGCAACTATCATGTGGAAACGGATATTTATGACCTGCATGACTATGAGCAGAATCCGGAAAAATTCAGTGCGAAGTATGAAAGTTTCCACGAAAGCGGAACACTGCGAGACACCTTCCCCCACAGGCAGACTTATGCGGGGCAGCCCATGTTTATCAGTGAATACGGCGGTATTAAGTGGGCATCCGACAGCAATGAAGCAGCTTGGGGCTACGGCAACGCGCCGCAGAGTGAGGAGGAGTTCTACGAGCGCTACCGTGCGCTGACAAACGCTTTGTTGGATAACCGTAATATGTTTGGTTTCTGTTATACGCAGCTATATGATATTGAGCAGGAGCAGAACGGCCTGTACCGCTATGACCGCAGCCCCAAGTTTGATATCGAAGCATACCGTGCCATCAACAGCCGCGCTGCAGCCATAGAGCAGGATGTTTGATGCCCTAGACATGTAACAAGTGCAACGTTATCTGGATAATATGTGGATATTTTGTTAAATTTTTAGTGCATTATTCCGAATAGGAATTATAAATCCAAGCCTATATGTTAGGATATCAGCGTCAAGAGCAATCTTGAAATATATAAGGAGGTAGACGTATTATGGATCCTAATGCAATCGTACTCTTTTTCCAAGAGAATGTTATTC
>JAVBPP010000038.1:0-23815 GCA_031549535.1 Oscillospiraceae bacterium | reverse complement strand
AGGTCAAAACCCGCATTGCCCGATTCAAAGGGTTTTCAAAACTCTCCTGTCCGGGGTGCGGGGTTTTTGTAAACCGCTTCGTCTGGTTTATAGGGTTCTGAAAACCGGGGCTGTCCGGTTTATAGGGTACAGTTTAGAAAGCGTCATAAAAAATCAAGGAAAAGCTTTGCTGTATGGCTTTTTCGCAGATTTTTTATCTACGCTTTATTTGGATCTTGGTATTACTACTGTTTGGTGCAGAAGTAATAATTATGCCGAGAATTTTAAACCGGTTCAGCGGGAGGGATGGCCTTGGAATATATGTTTAGCGGTCTGGATGCCTTTGTCAAGGTTAAGCCAATTACAAAGGGCTGGTCAGAGGATGAAAAGTATTGCGTTGAAACTGCCGAGGGCAGGCGTATGCTCCTGCGCATATCAGACAGCTGCGCGTACGACTGCAAAAAGGCGGAGTACAGCATGCTGGAGCGCATGTACGCAATGGGTGTGCTTACCCCGCAGCCTTTTGCATTCGGCTTGTGTGAAGACGGTAAACATTGCTATTCTCTCACAGCTTGGCTTGACGGCGAGGATGCCGAAACAGCAATGCCTCTTATGTCCGAAACGGAACAGTATGTTCTGGGGCTGAAAGCCGGGGAGGTCTTACGGAACATTCACACACTGACTGTGCTTGACAGTACTGCTGATTGGGGAACACGTTACTTTGCGGTGATTGACGAACGGATTGAGGCGTATCGTTCGAAGGGAATCTCTTTTGAAGGCAGCGATGTTGTGCTTGCCTATCTGGAGCGCAATCGAGAGTTACTGCGTAAACGTCCACAATGTTTTCTGCATGGCGATTATCATGAAGGCAATTTGATGGTTGGTGCAAAGGGTGAAGTATATGTAATCGACCTGCTGGACGAGGGGTTTGGAAATTGCGGCGATCCCTGGTATGATTTTAAGACATTTGGAGAGAATGACAACGCATATTTTGCGACTGGATTGGTTCGCGGCTATTTTAATGGGGAACCGCCACAAATTTTTTGGGATGTGCTGACATACTATATCGTGACCGCCGCGTTGACATCTATTGTGTGGATGAAGTATCACAAACCGGAGGAATTACCCGAAACGCTTCGCTGGAATGAAAGGAATGCCCGGTATCTAAAGGACGGACACTCACCTCTCATGAGGTGGTATCTGAAAGATTTTTACATCCAATACATTGACGGTGTACCGTATAAACTCAAAGCTCCGTTTGATTTTTCTTTTCTCCACAAATATGGCAGGGTATTTCGGGTTTTTGACGACCAGGACTCCGGGAATATCTGTTTCGGTGTGGTAAATGGCGAAACTCGCTACTTTGTCAAATTTGCTGGTGCGCCTACTGAACGCGCCGGTGTGAGCGCCGGGGAGGCCGTTGCCAACCTCAAACGTAGCGCAGCAATTTATCGCGATTTAGCGCACCCGAATCTCATCCGGTTCGTTGACGCTGAGGAGGTGGGCGGCGGGTTTGCCATGCTGTTTGCATGGACCGACGCCGCGTGCATGCACCCGATGTACCCGCGCGCACGCAAGCAGTTTATGCAGATGCCGCTGGAAACGAGGCAGCAAGTTTTTGAGGAAACCCTTGCGTTCCATGCGCACGCAGTGAAGCGGGGATATGTTGCCATCGACTTTTATGATGGCTGCATCATGTATGATTTCGGCAAACGCAAGACCGTAATCTGCGACATTGATTTTTATGCGAAATCTCCCTACACAAACGAAATGGGCCGCTTATGGGGCAGCTCGCGTTTCATGTCTCCGGAAGAATTTCAGCTGGGCGCAAGCATAGATGAGATTACCACCGTCTACACCATGGGAGCGGCCGCGTTTGCATTGTTCGGCAATGAACGGGACCGGTGCTTGGAACAATGGAATGAAAGCGAAGCGCGATTTGATGTGGCAAAACAAGCTGTCAGCCAGGAACGCGATAAACGGCAGCAGTCGCTGGAACAGTTTATTACGCAGTGGAGAGCGGCAGAAGCATAATATACAGACAGACAAAAAAAGAGCCAGCCGGAGGGTGATACCCTTGGCTGGCTTCTATTTGCAATCATTTCTAAATGGGATATTGGTATTACGCCTGGCCGACGGAGCCGAACAGCTTCATTTTTTCTTTCACGGTTGCCTTGATGGCGTCCACGCCCGGGGCGAGCAGCTTGCGCGGGTCAAAACCCTTGCCTTCCAAATCCTTGCCCGCTTCAATGTAAGTGCGGGTCGCCGCCGCAAAGGTGAGCTGGCACTCTGTGTTGACGTTGATTTTGGAAACACCCAGAGAAATCGCCTGCTGAATCATGTCCTCCGGGATGCCGGTTCCGCCGTGCAGCACGAGGGGCATTTCGCCTGTGAGCTGTTGGATGGCGGCCAGCGTATCAAAGCGCAGACCCGCCCAGTTGGCCGGATATTTGCCGTGGATATTGCCGATGCCGGCGGCAAGCATGGTGACGCCGAGGTCCGCAATCATTTTGCATTCCTTGGGGTCGGCAACCTCGCCCGCGCCTACAACGCCGTCTTCCTCGCCGCCAATAGAGCCGACCTCCGCCTCCAGAGACATGCCCTGTTCGGCTACGATGCGCACCAGCTCCTTGGTCTTTGCAATATTTTCCTCAATCGCGTAGTGAGAGCCGTCAAACATAATGGAGGAAAACCCGGCCTCCACGCAGGCCAGGCAGCCCTCATAGCTGCCGTGGTCCAGATGCAGCGCAACGGGAACTGTGATATGCAGTCCCTCCAACATGGCCTTCGTCATATCCGTAACCGTTTTAAAGCCGGTCATATATTTCCCCGCGCCCTCGGATACGCCCAAAATAATGGGGCTGTTCAGCTCCTGCGCCGTCTGCAGCGCCGCCTTGGTCCACTCCAAATTATTGATGTTGATTTGTGCAACGGCGTATTTGCCCGCCTTCGCTTTCACAAGCATGTCTTTTGCCGAAACTAACATGAATCTCCAATCCTTTCTTGTATGCATCTTTCCGAATGTTACGAGATATAGTATAGCGGTATTTCCGCAAAAATGCAAGAAATACCGCCGGGTTGTTTTTATTGTCTCAATCACCGGTCTAAAACCTTCGCCTTCCAGGTGAACCCACCGGCTTTCAGTCGGTGGTGGTTGAGTCGGTGCATGCCAAGGGCTTTTTGTGGCCGAAAAGCTGGGTACCGCTAGATATTGCGTATTTTAACGGGCTTGATAAAGCCTAAGCACAAAGAGCTGAATTTTTTATGAACATAATGAAAATTATTGTTGACAAACCGCGGTTTGGAGCTTATGCTATAGAGGTGCGTACAGTCAAAAGCGTATGCGGAGGTGGCTGCGATGACGGCGGAACAGCGGAGCGATGAGGCTCTGGCCGCGTTGGCTTGCGCAGGTGACGACAGCGCAATGGCGGAGTTAATTGGGCGCATTATGCCCTACGCGCACGCAAAGGCCGCAGCCTTCCGCAGCCCAACCCTCACACAGGAGGATTTGCTGCAAGAAAGTATGTTTGGATTTTTAAATGCGGTAAGCAGTTTTTCCTTGCAGCGCGGCGAAAGCTTTCGCAGCTATGCCGCAGTTTGTATGCGCAACCGTATTATTTCCTATATTCGCGCGCAGACGGGGGGGAAACACCGTCCCCTGAACACGGCGCTGGAATTGGATGAAACCGTGCTCCCCACGCAGAACGACCCGCAGGATATCCTCACCGAACAGGAGGACGCCAACTGCCTGGAGTTGTTTATGGCGGACGCCCTTTCGGATTTAGAGCAGCAGGTGCTCGCCCTGTTTTTGGAGCAGCGCAGTTACGATGAAATTGCCTCGCGTCTTTGCATTGGCACCAAAGCGGTAGAAAACGCACTGGGCAGAGTGAGAAGCAAACTTCGGCGAAAGCCTTAGTTGATATAGCAACAGAATATGCCCACGTAGCTTAAAGCAGAGCGTTGTTCATCAAAGGTGTCGGTGCGATTCCGTCCAAGGGCAAATATTTTTTCAAGCGAGGTAAATCACATGTACGAAGACAAGACCCTCATCTGTAAGGAATGCGGCGAAGAGTTCGTGTTCACAGCCGGCGAGCAGGAATTCTATGCAGAAAAAGGATTCGTAAACGAACCCCAGCGCTGCAAAGGCTGCCGTGATTCCCGAAAGAGCGCGAGCCGCGGCGAGCGCGAGATGTTTGAGGCCACTTGCGAGTCCTGCGGCGGAATTGCGAAAGTTCCGTTCAGACCCCGTGAGGACAGACCCGTTTTTTGCAGCGAGTGCTTTGCAAAAATGCGGGAGGAGCAGGCATAATCCTATTTCAATTATGCTGACAAAACGGCTATATCACTTTGGTGGTATAGCCGTCTTTTTTCATATTGTAATACCAATATCCAAAGAAAGCGCACTAATGGAGATTGATATAAAAAGATAGAAAAACAAAAATCGGCAATCGCTTTCTGTATGCGATTGTCGATTAGCCTCTTGACTCTAACGTCGCGTCAACCGATATACTGGCCTTGAGGAGGCTATAAAAAGTCAAGAGGGAAATTTGACAAAAGCAACACAGCGGAAATTACTGCTTAAAGAAAAACCACAGCTCTCGTAGAAGCAAATAGAGTGAGGTTGATCGTCAGTAAGAAGAACTTTTTGGTAAACATGTGGATACAAAAGGTCAATCTCTTTAATAAGCAATCTACCGATACCTTGCCGCTGATATTGTGGCAAAACAATGATATCTTGTATATATATGACAGAATGTCCGTCACCAACTACACGAATGATGCCGATGATCTCATCCTCAATATAGGCAGCGAGAGTCTTAAGTGAATGCTTAATGGCGAATTCAAGCATAGAAGGATGGTCTGTATAGTTAGTCCAATGTACGCTATTGTATAATACGAGAATTTGCTCCATGTCAATAAATTCATATTCCTTAATGGTGATATTCATAATGTATCCTCCTTGGTTCTTTTGGGCGGCAATGGTTCATATCCAGATTATTCGCATCTGACCGTAAGGACAGAGGCGCAATTCTTTCGTTCGAGGCGATACCCCAAGGAGGAATTACTGCGCCCTCTGCCCATTACGCTCATTATCCCACATCCAACGCAGGATAACAAGTTTTTCATACGGCGCTCTTGTCAAAAACATCGTAATACATTATACGAGGAGGCGGGCTATGGAATTGCAAACAATCAGTCAAATCTCAAAACGCTTTCACATTTCAACCAGAACCCTGCGTTATTACGAGCAAATTGGGTTAATTCAGGCGGTGAAGAAGGAGGATTTCGCGTACCGCAACTATGATGAACATACGGTGCTGCGCCTGAAGCAGATTATTGTGCTGCGAAAACTCAGGATACCGCTCAAAGAGATTGGAAAAATCTTGCAGAGCCAGGATGCGGCGCTGGCCATTGAAGTGTTTCAGCAGAATCTGAATGAAATTGAGGATGAAATAACAGCGCTGACAACGATTAAAAGCGTGATGCAGTCTTTGGTTGAGCGGCTGAGCATTATTAGTCCACCAACGAAACCTTGCCAAATCTTGGTGGTATTTTCGCCGTCAGCCTGCGTTGTCCTCCTTGCTTTACGACAGTAAAGCCGCGTCGTCCGCCTGGCCTGACGACAAAAACCCTCACCAATCTTCTGGCAAGCTTTCATTGGCGGACTAATAAAAACGCAAAGCTTCAGCTGATGGAGGACGAAAGCCTGCTAGAAATCGTGGATTCCTTAACGGCCTCCAAAATCAATTTCAAGGAGGAGAAAACGATGAAGGAACTTAACAAAGCAAGCAAAAAGTTAAATAAGCTGAAGGATAGGGACGTGCGGATTGTCTATTTGCCCCCCGCAACCGTCGCCGCCTATCAGTATGTTGGTCACGAGCCGGAAATGCATGTCAATCAAGTGTTGGACCGTTTTGTGCGCGAGAGTGATTTGGTTCACATTAAGCCGGATTTACGGCATTTTGGGTTTAACGCTCCCAATCCGGTGGATGAAAGCGGCTACCACGGCTATGAAATGTGGGTTACGATTCCAGACGACATGGAATTGCCCGAACCTCTCGTGAAAAAGCAGTTTGAGGGTGGGCTGTATGCCGCCCACATGATACCCTTCGGCGCGTTTGAGGAATGGGGATGGCTCAGTGAATGGGTGAAGAAGCATCCCAAATACGAGGGCAACAGCGCGGGGAAGGGGCATGAATGCATGTGGGGGCTTTTGGAGGAGCATTTAAATTACATCCATCATGTAAATCTGGAAAACACGGAGCCGGAGGGGCTACAGCTCGATTTGCTGCACCCCATCAAAGAGAAAGATTAGAGAAGTCTATTGGTGGCTTGTGTAATATTGTGCCTGCGCATTCCAAAGCTCCGCGTAGATGCCGTTCTGCTGCGTGAGCAGCTCCTTGTGGCTGCCGTGCTGCACAAGCTCGCCCTTGTGAAATACGGCAATGCGGTCACAAAAGCGGCAGGAGGAGAGGCGGTGGGAGATATATACCGCGCTTTTGCCGCCTGCAATGGCGTCAAAACGGGTGTAAATTTCGTATTCTGAAACGGGGTCGAGCGCGGCGGTGGGCTCGTCTAAAATTACGAAGGGCGCATTCTTATAAAGCGCACGGGCGATGGCAATTTTTTGTTCCTCGCCGCCGGAGATATCCGCGCCGTCCTCGTCAAACTGCTGATAGAGCGCCTGCTCCAGCCCTCGGGGGAACTGCTCTGCGCGGTCTTTCGCGCCGGCCAGCTCCAACGCCTCCCAGACACGCTGTGGGTCATAGTGGATATCCGCCGCCACATTTTGCCCCAGTGGGAAAGCCAGCAGGCGAAAATCCTGAAACACCACGGAAAACAGCGCGAGATACTGCGCATAGTCATAGTCCCGAATATCCACACCACCCAGGGTGATAGAACCCTCCGTGGGGTCATACAGGCGGCAGAGCAGCTTAATCATAGTTGTTTTGCCGCTGCCGTTTTTACCCACAACGGCCAGATGCTCCCCGGCGTGCAGCTGCATGCTCAGGTTCTTTATGGCGTAGCTCTCGCTGCCCGGGTAACGGAAGGAGACGTTGTGAAATTCGATGGTCAGCTTGTCGTGCGGAACAGTTTGCCGCCCCTGCGCCATGTCACTGGGGATATCCATATACTCAAAAAACAGCTGCAGATAGGCGGTGTTTTCGCGGATGTTGAGGGCTGCGCCCGAAAGGCCGATAACGGCCGCAAGCAGGCGGTTTATGGCTCCGTAGTATTTCACCACATCGCCCAGCGCCACCGTGCCGGAAAAGGCCTTGAGGCCGACAAAGGCGTAAACCAGGCCGCCCATTGCAGTGGAAATCCCTGTGGCGACAGCCTGCGCCGTCACCATAATGCGGTTGTTTTTGCGGCGCATATCCCACATGGGGCGGGTGCTGTTTTGCTCAATTTCCTCCAGAATAAATTCCTTTTGGCCGAAAACGCGAATATCCTTCGCGGCCTTGTTATCCTCCAGGTACTGGTTTTGGTAATAGGCGCGGAAGGAGTTGACCAGCCCCAGCGTTGCGGTGGAGGCGAAAAAGCGCTTCTGGCTCGCCTTACGGCAGAAGAACGAGGCGGAGATGGCGAGCAGTAACGCAAGGCCAAACAGGGCGGAGGCCGCCGGTGTATTCACAAAAGCCAGCAGCCCTGCCCCGCCGCCCGGGGTAAAGCGAAACAGGCGGAAGGAAAGCGCAAGCGCTGTCACAATAGAAATGCAGTTTTCCAATAAAAACTGAATGTCGCGGGGCACGCGCGTGATGCCGAAGGTATACATCTGTGTGTTTTCTATCACGCGCTCCTTCAGCGCCGCAATTTTCGGATCCTCCGCGCGGATAAAATCCATGCTGTGCGCCTTTTCGTTCAAATACATTTCATGATTGACCCGCAGCACACTGTGCTTTGCCGCAAGCACACGGGTGAGCACATGCCGCAGTATACCCACGGCAAGCGTGCAGCTGATTGTGATGATTACCAGCAGCGCAAGCTGGCGGAAGTCCCTAGCACCGGTGAGCTGCGTGAGTATCCGGGCGGACATATAAATCGGAATATAGGGCAAAAACGCGGCCGCGGCAGATTCCGCCGCCGTCCACCAAAGCAAATGCGGCGAAATCTCGCGCAGCACCTGCACCGCGCGCAGCAGGGAACGGATATCCTTGGCGATGCTGTCCGCATGCTCCGGGCGGACGTGGCTTTGGTTGCTGGTGGCTTTGAATCCGCTCATATCCCCGCCGCCTCCCGTTCCAGATTTTCTTGATAGTAATGGCTTTGCACGGTGAACAGCTCGGCGTATTTGCCGCCCAAATCCATCAGCTCGGCATGTGTGCCCTGCTCCGCAATGCCTGCGCCGTCCAGCAGTAAAATGCGGTCACAAAAGCGGGTGGAGGAGAGGCGGTGGGAGATATAAATTGCGCTTTTTCCCTGCGTTATCTCATTGTACTTTAGATAAATCTCATTTTCGGCAATTGGGTCCAGCGCGGCTGTGGGTTCGTCCAAAATCATAACGGGGGCACCGCAGTACACCGCCCGCGCAAGCAGCAGACGCTGCATCTCCCCGCCGGAAAGCGTCACCGCGTCCTGCAGCACGTTTGCCACCAATGTTGTTTCAACACCCTTGGGCAGGCTTTCTATTTTTTCTGTCAGCCCCGCCAGCGCAAGGCAGTGCCGAAGCCTTGCTTCGTCCATGCCCGCCGCGCTGCGAAAGCTGACGTTTTTTGCAATGCTCGCAGGCAGAAGCGAGATATCCTGAAACACGGCGGTGAACAGGCGGTAGCGCTCCTCACGCCCATATTCCTCCGCCGGGATGCCGTTGAGATAGATGGTGCCCTGCGTGGGGGTCAAAAGGCCGCAGATAAGCTTGACCAGCGTTGTTTTACCCGCGCCGTTCACACCTACCACAGCTATCTTTTCGCCCGAGCCTATTTCAAACGAGATATCCCGCAAAACGTCCTTGCCGTCCTCGCTGTAGCGGTAGCTTACCCGCTCCAGCCGTATGGCGGGGGGCTGCTCTGTCCCCGAAGGGGCGGCCTTTCCCGTGCGCGCCTGCCGGTCCGGATAATCCGCAAAACTGCGAAAATCCGAAAGCGCATAGTGCGTTTCCGTAATGGTTTCCGCGTTGCTCACCACGCTGGAAAGCCACTCGCCAAAGCCTGCAATTGCGCCGAAGTAGAGGGTGAAATCGCCAACGGAAATTGCCGCCTCACCTTGCCCGTAGAGGGTGCGGTAAATCAAATAAAGGTAGGCCGCGCCGTCGCGCAGAAAAATGAGCAGGGCCTCAAAACATAAAACGGTAAGGCGCCGCCGAGCCACTTGATATTCCCATTTTGCATTTTCTTTACTGAACAGCTCGCCCAGCTCCCGCAGCCAGTGGGACATGCTGTAAATGCGGATATCCTTTGCAATATCGCTGCTGCGCGTGCTGTAGGCAACATAGCGCAGCTTGCGGAAAATGCCGGAACGCTCATTTTTGGTTTTTTGAATCCACCGTTCCACCCGCAGCATCAAAACGCCGTCCACACAATAACTCAGCGCAAGCAGCAAAATAATCCAGGGGTTTAGCCTTGCGATAATCACACAAAAAGAAACAAAGCCCAGCGCATTGGAAAGTAAATTTGCAAACGCGGGCACAAAGCCACTCAGGGTGCGGCCAAAGCCGCCACGAATGGCCTGATAGGCCTTGTCAAACAAAATCTTCCCGCGCGGTGAGCTGAAATTTTCATAGTCCATATCCATAGCTTTTTCATCCACCCTGCGGCGAAAGTAAAAGCTGTTGGCGTACATGCTTTGCAGGTGCCCCTGGCTCTCCAGCACAATTTTTATCACTTGCGCGGCGGTCAGCACCAGGCTCAGCCCAAGGATTGCGGCAAGCATCGGCGCATAGCTGCCCCCCTGCTGCAGTGCGTCCAAAATTAGTTTGGGCAACAATATCCCAAGCACCCCGACCACCGCATTGCTGGGGATGTTTAACAGCGGCAAAAGCAGCAGCCGCTTGCGCAGCCCCCAATAGCTGCGCGTGATATAACGCACGTTGCTCCAAAGGGAGTAGCTGTCGTTTTTCTCGTTCCGTCTGCCCTCGCGCATGGCCGCCCTCCGTTTTCGGTTTATAACGCTTTCGGGGAAAATACGTCTTAGGTTATACTAGTAAGAACATAGGCCGTATTTTTGCCCTTTCCAATTTTTTTAATAACGCCAGCTTTTTCCATACGGCGCAGCAGATTGCCCGCCGTTGTTTGACTGATGCAAAATAGCGCTTCAACGTCATATCGCGTAATTTTTTTGTTGTCAACTAAAAGAGCCACTATCTTCTCTTCCTCCGGATTCGCAGGCTGATGTGAAGGGGTGGGAGGGGCGTTCAGGTTGGGCAGTACGGTTACGAAGGCGCCGTGTGCAACTCTTAAATCCGGATGAGCGGAATGGTTCGCGTAACTATCCATAATTTTAGCAATTCCGGTGCCGTATGCTTCAATCAATTTTAACCTGTAAAAAATATGTGCCAGCTTTTCGTTTCGGGACTGCGATGCTCCCATCTTAATTGCGTCAAGTGACAAGCCGGGCACCAGACCTCCCAATGTAACGGTTTCAATTCTGTTATCAAAGATGCTGATGAGTGTGCTTGCATGAAAGGTATAATCCCGGTGAACGACAGCGTTGAGCAGCGTTTCACGAATAGCGACCTGCGGGTAATCCCGCGTGTCTTCTCGCAGCAACCCCTTTATTTCTGCATGTGTTTTGTTGTATAAATCAATATACTCATAAACATCAACAAGCTGCTTGAGTATGGAACCCTTGAATTCTCGCCTATCCCTGAATTCCGTTTTGCTGTTTCCTTGAAATACAGCTGCCTTAATGGTGTGTGTACACTGATCCGATAAAAGAAGCCCCAAATTTGTATACAGGCCGTCTTCGCCAATTAACCCAAGATTTTTCTTCTGCATATCAAGCAAATCCAAATTGCGCTTTTGAAACTCTTGTTCTGCAACTACAAACGTCAACTCCTGATTCATCGAGCGGGAGTTTTCGAAGCTGTCTGTGTCGGTTTCTTTTATCATGCTGCGAATTGCTGCTTCGGATGCCGGTATACATGCGCTGCCTAAGCGCAGATAAACACCGGAGGGCTTTAGCCCCCGTTCCGCGATGTAATATGGTCTATTGCTGCCACGCTGCACTGAAACGGCCACCACATTCTTTCCGTCTCTTAGCTCTGTTTTGCACTCAGTAAATAACGATAAATCTGGTTTGATAGCATTTTGAATGATTCCGGATATTTGCAGCATCACTTTGTCCGCATCCGGAAGACCGCTAACGCTTCCATCATCCTCAATACCTATCAAAATTGTTCCCCCCTGCGAGTTGGCAAAGGCGACAATTTCTTTTTTGATTTCCGGTGTATATTCACGCTTAAACTCCATATTGTCATTCTCTATCAAGTGCATAAAATCCCGTCCTATCATTCTAACACATTCTAACACATTCTAACACTAATTCCAAGCAGAAATCTCGATATCTTTGCGGTCTTTTTCGCGCTGTGCTTTGTTGTCGAAAGCCCGGCAGCGTCGTCCGCCGCGCACAACGCAAAAAATCCACGCAAATCTATTCGAGTTTTCTACTTGGAATTAGTATATAAAACCGGGGAAGGCAGGCAGCCAACCCCGGTTTTCAAGTGTAATACTAGCCGATAACAGGCACATCGTAGACATATTCTTCCAGCCAGGCGCCCCGGCCGAAGTTGCGCGCGCGCAGCAGCACCCGGTCGTTATAAATTTCCGCCTGGAAGCCGATGCCCTGGTCGCTCTCCTTGCCGAAGGATGGCAGGTTTAGCAGGTGCACACCCTCGGGCGTGGTCTCAAAGCTGTAACCGGAGGAAAGGGATTGGTGCAAATGGCCGGAGAAGAAAAAGACATTGTCATATTTTGCAAGGGTTTGATACACCGCCGCGTATTGCTCGGCAATGATATCGCCCTCGCCGCCCCAAGTGTTGTGTGTGCCGTAAAAGGGCTGGTGGTTAAACACGAACACGGGCTTGCCGTCCTGCGTGCCCAGCGCGAGCTGCTCATCCAGCCAGGCGTTCTGCGCGGCGCTGAGGTCGCCCTGGTCGTTCACGGAGCTTTCGGAGCCGAGCACAATGTAGCGGTAGCCGTTGATTTCCTTGGCATAATAGGGCTTTGCCTGCTCTTGCTTGGTGTAGCCCTCGTAAAACATGCGAAAACGCCCAAAGTCGTGGGCATAATCCCCTGTATTATACCATTCATGGTTGCCCAGCGCCAGCATCGTACTGCTGCGCGGCAGTTTGTTGAACAGGCTCAAGTAGAGATAGAAGAAAATATATTCTTCCCACTGCCCCTCGTCAATTGTGTCGCCCAGAAAAATTAAGGCGTCCGTCTCTTGTGCACTGCCCGCAACATCACCCAGACCCTTGCGCAGCATCGTCATGCGGTTGATGTAATCGGGCAATTGGTAGATGTCCACATGCACATCCGAAAACACGCTGAACTGTGCCTGCAGCGCATCCGGCTCCTCGGCCGCAAAGCTCGGCGGCTGCGCGGGCAACAGGCCGCCCAAAGCGGTCATCACCAGCGCCATCATGCAGGCGGCAAATTCCTTGAGTACTTGCAATAACATACCCATTCTTAGTTCCTCCTATAAAGCTATTTGATATTCCAGCTGCTCCACCCAGCTCCCGTTGAGGAAGCTGCGCGCACGCAGCAGGACAGAATCCGGATAAACCTCCACTTGGTAGCCGTAGCCCTTGCCTGTGATGCTGCCCTCCCCGTCAACCCCCTGCGCAGCGTGGTGGAGCGATCCAATGTATAGGACTCCATATGCACATCCGAAATCACGGAAAATTGCAGCTGCAGCTGCTGCACGTCGCGCGGAGTAATAGTTGCATCCTGCGGAAAAATAGAACCGCCTAAAAAAGAAAAGCTTGCCAAAATCCAGGAAAGTGCCTTGAGCAAAAAGAGCAATGCCGGTTGCAGCAATGCCTGCATAAAAAATCCCCTTTCTATTTATTCTATACCTCCAGGCAATTGCCGCATGTATTCTATTTCGGTCTCCTAGTCCCAACGATTACTTCGGCATTTCATATTGAAGCGATGTCATCCGCGTCCGTATCGGCAGGCCCGGCATCGGGGCACTTGGCAATGACCTCAAACTTTGCGCCGCGTGACCAGAGCGAGGGGGTCAGCCGCGCCGTAAAGCCGCAGCCCTCGGGAGCCATCCAGTCATGCATCGCTGCTTCCGGCAGGCCGAACGCCGCCAATATAGCCATAATCACGCCGCCGTGCGTGACGATTGCGCTGTTTGTTGTGCCGGTTTTTAAAAGCCCCTGCACAAGCTGGGCAAAGGTCGTTTGTATCCGCCGGGAAAACGCGCTGCCGCTCTCGCCGAAGGGCGGCTCCACATCCTCCTCCCCCGCAAGCCAGGCAGGGAAGAGGGGGTGCTCCTGCAGCTCCTCGGCGCTTTTGCCCTCAAATTCGCCGAAGTTATACTCCATCAGCCCATCCAGCACAATAGGCTTTGCCGCGGGGAACAGGATTTCCGCCGACTGTGTGCAGCGCAGCAGGGGGCTGGAGAACACCGCCGCAGGTTGTGGATAGGCAAAATCCTCCGCCAGGCGGCGCAGCTCCTGCACACCCGTGGCGCTCAAGGGCAGGTCGGTGTGGCCGATATATTTGCCCACGCCGCTTTCCTCCATTTGCCCGTTGCGAATGAAGTGCAGCAAATAACTTTTCATACGGTTCTGCCTCCCGCTATTTTCGCAAAAAGCGACCAAATTTCTGTGAATCCTGTATATTTTTCGGCGCTTCACTCTATCTTTTTCGCACAAAATCGTGTATACTTCACATAACGAGCCCATTCTGGAACGATATGACAGGAAGGAGAGCCCCCTCATGACCAGCGAATTTGCCGCGCGTCTGGTTGCGCTGCGAAAGGAGCGCGGCATCAACCAAAAGCAGGCGGCGGCAGAACTGGGTATCTCGCAGGCACTGCTTTCCCATTACGAAAAAGGCATCCGCGAGTGTGGCCTTGCGTTTTTGTGCCGCTGCGCTGTGTTTTACGGCGTATCAACGGATTATCTGCTGAGCCTTGCAGATGACCCCGCACGGCAGCCGATTGCATCCGCAGACGGCAGCCGATTTTCCGATGCTTTGGTGCTGCGAGCCGCCAGCATCCTCAGTGGCGGGCCGCCGGACGGGCAGGGCTGCGACGCCCTCTATCGCTCCATTGCTATCCTACTGTATAAAGCGCTTCTTGTCAAGGCGCAACAGGGTCTGCTGCCCCCGCATTTGATGGAACAGGAACTGCAATTTTCCTCCCTGCGCGGCAGTGTATGGGATGGCCTGTTGGAGGAACTGCTGCAGGATCTCCCCCTCCCGGCCGTGCTGGAGAACGGAGAGTTGCAATGCTTGGAGAGCTTAATCGCAGAGCTGCGGCGGTATGTGGCGGAAACTTACGCGGGCATCCAATGGTAGCACGGCGTAATACGGTTCACCCCAACAGCCGCAATGCGTTTTCCGCGAAAACCTTCCGGTGCTCCGCTTGGGTGCATGGCAGTTGGCGCACGGCTTCCACGGCGGCCTGCACCTTCGTCCACGGAGCGTCGGAGCCGAAGAGCACGCGGTCATAGCCCCAGGCTTCACAGATGCGCAGAATCTCATGCGCATCCATTCTTCCCGCGTAATACGAAGTGTCGATATACACATTGGGCAGCGGCGCCAGCACTTCCAGCGCCTCCTCCCACATGCGGTAGCCGCCCATATGCGCCGCGATGATGCACGCCTCGGGATAGCGCAGGGCGAGCTGAGCGATTTTGTGCGGCTGCGCATGCCAGGGCGGCTGAAAGCCCAAATCCTCCCCCGCGTGAAACAGCAGGGGAAAACCAAGGCGGAATATTTCCTCATACAGCGGGAAAAGCGCTTCGTCGTTCACATGAAACAGCTGATATTCCGGGTGCATTTTAATGCCGCGCAGACCCAATTCCTTGACGGCTGCCAGCTGCTGCTTGTAGTCCGTATTTTCCGGATGAATGCTGCCGAAAGCATAGACGCCCCGCGCCGTATCCTGCGCCTGCCCCGCAAAACGGTTCACGGAGGCAGTTTGATTCGGGGCTGTGGCAATGGGCAGAATGACATAACCGTCACAACCCGCCGCCCGCTGTGTTCTGTCCAGCCCGGCAAGTGTTCCGTTGTGATGGTTCGGGATTTCCGCCCGCTTTGTCAACGCAGCTATCGCGCGCGCGGCAATTGCATCCGGAAAACAATGTGTATGAAAGTCAATAATTTTTATAGTACTCACCCATTAACATGATTTCATAGAATTAGTATAAAAAGGCCGGAAGAAAGCAAGCTTTTCTTCCGGCTCTGCTCGTTTTTAATCATCCCGCTTGCAAAACAGGGACAGCCGCTTGTAAATTTCACTGTCCGTGGGCAGCTTCCAGCCGTTTTCAGCGGTGAGGGCGCGGCCATCCGCCAAAACGGTGTCCAGGCGGAGGGTTAGGTTAAAATCCACAACGGAGTCGTCCGGAGCCTGCGTTTGCAGCTGTACGCCGTTGCAAAACAGAGCCGTCATGGTGCCCGGCTCCAGCGCGCCAATCCAGTAAAAATAGCCGTCCTGCGCACAGTACCACCAGTTATTGTCTGTAATTTCCTGTGAAAGCTTGCCGAAAGACAGTGTCATGGTGTCCAGCGAGCGCAGCGTCCCTTGCATGCGCACCCAATCCATCACCATTTCCTGCTTGCCCGCGTCCTTGAGCCAGTTCATTTCTTTGGATTCAAAGGAATCATAATACCAAAATTGTATGTCCTTTATTTCAAACTTGCCCTTGCTCTCGCGGACGTCCGCCGTTACCTTTTGGTAGCTTTCCCGGCCGTCCGGAGTTTGCAGGATTATATAGGTTACAAAAATCTTTTTGCGGGAGTTATCGGTGTAATCAATGATTTCCCCCTGTTTCAGCACAAAGCCTTCCGGAACGGTTCCGCTGAGCTTTTCCGCCTCCGTCTGTTTCCAGCTTGCGTAGGGCTTGGGGTCGAAATAAACTGCAACCCAACCATCCTGCTTTTCGTCCTGCGAGCTCACTTTGCGCGGCTTGGCGGCACTCTTGTTGATTTTGCAGTACTCCTCCAAAGAAAGGCGCACCAGCGCGGCTTGCCGGCCGTTATTGAGCACGGCGACTGTATGCCCGGCCGTTTTCCCCGGCTGCCAGTGCACAGGCGGTTCATATTGCTCATACAGGCTCACGGCGTCCACCCGCCAGGCGTTTTTTGCGCGGGGGTTGACTACTACGCCGGCATAATCCAGAACCATCAGCGCCAGCATGCTAAGCATCAGCAAGGTAAACACAGCCATGATAACTAGCATGTGTTTTTTCAAAAATCCCGTTATGCGTTGCATGATTCCTTCGCCTCCTCCGGTTTGCGTTCCGGCTCCTGTCGTACCCCCTGAATAAACAGCACCAGCACCACAATTGCGCCGAGGCTCGCGATGAGAAACACAAGGGAATACGGCATTCCTTGCTGCATTTGATCCAGCAGCGCCCCAACCAGCGGAATCGCCAGCACCTTTTTGCCCGCCAGATTTTTCGCCAGATGCGGCGGATCCTCCTGCTCACTCAAATCACTGCGTGTGACCAGCATGAGCGCTTGATCCTCCGCGCGTTTTTCCTGCCGCAGGTAGCGGCTGATGAAAAGCGTTCCGTCGGCATTGTTTGCCCGAACGGCGATAATGTCACGGTTTGCGTCCAGCTGGGCGGGTGAAACTTCTTTTACCACCAGCAGCGCGCTGGAGCGAAAACCGCCCTTTAGGCCTTTGACCTTGGTCTGATCATTCTGTTCCATCAGCGTTGTGCGTGCACTGACGAAGGAATAGGAAAACAGCTTTTTCTCCGGACGGTTGCCATAAATGGCCAGCAAAATCCCGCCGCCAAGCAAGAAGACTGCCAATAAGGCGGAAAAAACTTTCAGTACAGCGCCCCAGGGAACCCTTGCGATCGGTGCGCGCTTTTTCTCCGGAACATGGGTAAGCTGCACCGCTGTATGTTGGGGTTGTGTAGGTGGAACCGCCTCCGGCTCCAGATAAACCACCTGCTGTGCATCCATTGGTTTTGGGGTAACCGTGCGCCCGTAAACCTGCACCGATGGCTTTTGCGGCTTGGGCGCTGCGGCGGGGGCGTGGTATTCCTGCGGGGCGGTGGCTTCCTTGGGGGCATCCCTGCGTTCCGGGCGGGTGAACAGTTCCGGCGGGGTAATGCGCGCCTCTTCGGGAACAGGCGCGGTATACGCCTGCGGGGCAGCGGGGGGCTCTGCGGCTGCTGTGGGCGGTTCCGGCTCCTGCGCGAATACCTCCGGCGGCAGGCTGCCGATGTCCGGTGCCTGCGGCAAGTCTACCTTGTCCGGCTGTGGAGGCCAAGTCTTCGCCGGCTCCGGCTGCGCAAACACCTCCGGCGGCAGGTCGGCAAGCGAGGGCCGCGGCGACTGCGCTTTTACCGGAGGAATGTGCTCGGCGTCGCCCGCACCATCCTCCCGCGCAAATACCTCCGGCGGAAATTCCGTAAAGTCAAACTTCGGCTGCACCGCGGCTGTCTCCGGAATTGTCGTTGCTTCGGGAACCTCCTGCTTGCGGACTTCCGCGGCTTCCGTTTCCGCTTCGTCCAGTTCATGCAGCAGCGCAAGCGTTTTTTCATAGCTGTCCCAATCCGGCTCGGGGGCAGAAGGGCCTTTGCTTTGCGCTGTGCGCGGCGTAAAAAAAGCCTCATATTGCTTGGGGGCTTCCCCACTGTGTGTATATTTTAGGTTGCGCTGCTCCGGCAAATCAAAAAGTTCGGGGGCAGGCGCCTGCTCCTCATGCTGCGCGGGCATGCGGCTGCGCACCGTCTCAAACAATTCATCAAGCAGCGCCTGCGCCTGTTCCAATGGCATTTGCGGTTGCTTCTCCATCCAACATCCACCTTTTGTTTTAACCCATTATCCATCCATCATACAATTATATGGTATGCGTTGTATAAAGTCAACCGCTTTTGCAAAAAGAAATACCATATCTTGTATTTGCTCCATCACGGAAATACGCTTTGAAAAAAGCTTGACAGCGCTTGCGTTTTTACTATATAATGGGCAAATGCGGGGACACGATCCCTTTTTATTGCTTTGCCCATTTTTACAGCATAAAGGGCGGCAAGGGATCCCTTCTCACACTTCATGACCCGCCGCAGGATTCTTTTATGGTATATTTTATTACAGAAACGGAGGTTAGCCGGAATGAAAAGAACGTATCAGCCGAAAAAGCGCCAGCGCCAGAAGGAGCACGGCTTCCGCAAACGCATGTCCGACCGCAACGGTCGCAAGGTTCTCGCCCGCCGCAGAGCAAAGGGCAGAAAGCAGTTATCCTATTAAGAAACAGGTGATGCGCTTGTGGCAAAGCTGGTTACGCTGCGCTTGAACAGTGATTTTCGCCGCGCCTATGGGCGCGGTAAATCCCGGGCGGATTCGTATCTTGTTAGCTATGCGCTAAAGAACCGCACGGGCGTCTGCCGCTACGGCATCACGACCAGCAAAAAAATCGGCTGCGCTGTGGAGCGCAACCGTTGCCGCCGGATTATCCGCGCGGCCTTTGCTGAGCTTTCCGGGCAATGCGGCAGCTGGGATTTGGTTTTTGTCGCAAGGGGACGCACCACAGCCTGCACAAGCACACAAATTGCGCAGAGCATGCGAAAGCAGCTTGCCCAGCTGGGCGTTTTGCAGGCAGGAGAACGCATATGAAGCGAATTTTGATGCGCGCCATTCGTTTTTACCAAAAGCGCATTTCCGCGCTGTTTCCGGCCAGGTGCCGCTATTATCCCACCTGTTCGCAATATGCGCTGGAGGCAATTTCGTTGCACGGAATACTGCTGGGCAGCCTGCTGGCCGTACGCCGTTTGCTTCGCTGTAACATTTTCTTTCCGGGCGGCTATGACCCTGTGCCTACGAAAAAGAGGAAATAGCCTTTCACCTGCCCAAAAGCGGGACAGGCTCGTTTCGGCGGCGCATCCACCGGCGATGGATGCAAACGCCCCGCCTGCCAGTGATGTATTGATGTATTATGGTATAACCGAATCGCCGGAGACATGGAGCAACAGATGACCCAAATGTACCGCATACTTGGCGTTCCCTTTGGATATTTGCTGACCGTATTGTTTACGCTCACGCAAAACTACGGTATTTCGCTGATTCTCATCACCCTGTTTGCTAAAATTATCACCATTCCTTCTTCTATTTCGCAGCAAAAGGGTATGGCAAAATCCCAGCGTTTGCAGCCGAAAATTCGAAAGATTCAAGCGAAATACGCAGGGAATCAACAAAAAATTCAGCAGGAAATTCAGGCTCTGTATCAGCGCGAGGGGCAAAACCCCATGGGCGTCGGCTGCATGCCGATGCTCGCGAGCATGATTCCGCTGTTCGGCTTAATCGGCGCGATTTATTACCCCCTGGAATACCCGCTTGGGTTGAGCAAGGAAATTATTGATGTTTTGACAAAGGCTGTTCAAGAATTGCCCGGCATTAAAATTACCGGGTTTCAAGCCCAGTTTATGGTGGTGGAGCACATTAAGGAGCTCGCCTACCTTGTGACGGACGGCAAGCTTTCCCAATTTGATTACGATCAAATTGCGAATTTTGATTTTACCTTCTTGGGCATGTCGCTGGGGCAAAAACCGAATTTTGGTGCGTTGAAGGCGCGGGATTATTCGGCTATGCTGCTCTGGCTGGTTCCCATCTCCTCCTTCGCCGCCTCCATGGCAACATCGGTATTCACCTTTTTACGGCAGAAGCAGACGAACCCCGAGATGGCAAAAAACCCCGCGACGGGCTGCATGAGCTTTGGTATGCCGCTGTTTTCTTTGTATATTGCGTTCCAGTTCCCGGTCGGCATCGGTGTTTATTGGACGGCGTCGGGCTTGTTTTCGTTAATACAGACTATTGTATTCAGCCGCACACACAGCCCGCAGAAGGTGATGGCGCGTTTAATGGTGGAGGATACCATAGAACGCCGCTCACGCGAAGAGAATTTGAAGTTGGTTAGTGAATTAAAGAAAAACAAATGATTTGTCAAATATAAATGGTGGTGAAAACTTGTTAAAAGAGGCTATATGCACCGGAGCAACCGTTGATCAGGCTAAGGAAAAAGCCTTGGCCGAGCTTGCCGCCCCAATAGAAGCAGATGTAAAAATCGAAGTACTCGATTTACCGGTGAAAAAGACGCTGGGGCTGTTTGGCGGAACACCCGCAAAGGTTCGCGCCTATTACGAATACGCCGAACAGGGCGATGTAGAGCAGTATTTGGGGAATATTCTAAAAGCGCTGGGGCTGGAGCCCGAAATTTTAATCACAGAGGAAGAGGAAAGCCTGCAGATTCAAATCAACTGTGGTGATAACTACGGCGCCGCCATTGGCCGCAGAGGCGAAACGCTGGATGCCATTCAGTACCTAACCCGTCTGGTGATTAACAAGGGTGAAAAACAGTATCAGCGTATTTCCATCAATATCGGCGATTACCGCCAGAAGCGTGAAAACACCCTGCGCGCACTTGCAAAGAAAAATGCGGAGCGGGTTAAAAAATACGGGCGCAATGTCGTGTTGGATCCCATGAACCCTTTCGAGCGCAGAATTATTCATACGACGATTCAAGAAATTGAAGGCGTGGAATCTCACTCCGTCGGCTCAGACGAAAACCGCAAGGTCATCATCACACCGGTCGGCGGCGAAACGCGCGGCGGATACCGTGGCAATAACCGCGAGGGAAGCTCCCGTGAAGGCGGCTTCCGCGAGAATAACCGTGAAGGCGGCGGATATCGTGACCGTGGCCACGGTGGCAGCGGTGGAGGAGACCGGCGCGGCGGCTCACGCCCCCCACAGCGCCCGCGCAGCGATGCGCCCGCCTCCCGTCCCCCCCGTTCGGACGTGGATTTTGACGGTTCCCGCTATGGAAAGATTCAGGCAAAAGACGAGCCGGACAATTCAGCAGAATAATGACGATTGGGGCAAACACAACTGTGTCTGCCCCAATTTTTTTTGCTATTCTTCCATCTGCTTCCCCAGAAAAGAGGCCGCAACCTGGGCCAGCTTAGTTTCGGTCTGTGTGGGGACGGAGCCGTTTTCGTTCATGAGCAGGATGACGGCACCCAGCACATCTCCCGCGCCGAGTATGGGGTAGGCCACCGCCGCCTCCCGTTCCAATCCGTCCACCGGGCGCAGGCGCTCACTGTCCGTTGTAACGACAAAGCCGCTGCGCTTTTCCATCACTGTTTCCAGCGCCGGGCTGACTCTGCGGTCCATTACCTCTTTTTTGGGAATCCCCGCGCAGGAAATAACGCGGTCGCGGTCCGTAATGACAACCGGGAGGTTCGTCCCTTTGAACAAAACATCAGAATATTGCGAAGTGAGGGAAGAAAGCTCGCCGATGGGGGAATACTTTTTAAATATCACTTCACCTTCCGAATCTGTGTATATTTCAAGCGGGTCGCCCTCGCGGATACGCATGGTTCTTCTGATTTCCTTGGGAATGACCACCCTGCCGAGGTCGTCAATTCTCCTGACAATACCTGTCGCCTTCATGAATCTTTTAAACTCCTTCTCTTTCTATATTTTATGGGTAATTTTTGTGAAAGCCGCAAAAGTATTGTTCGCAGAATCAAAAGCATTATTCCGTTCTTAACCAGAAAAGTCCGTTGCTGTTTAAATTTACATTGACAAGTAAGAATTTCTTGTTTATACTGTGCGTGGATATCCAATTTTTACGCGAAGGGAGCTGTTACAATATGACTGCTGCAACCTTGGTGATTGTGTTATAAATTGCATAGGAGCGCAACCCGGCGGGTAAAGTCTGCCGCGGTGCGCAATAGAGTAACCTAATAAACTGCGTCCGCAAGGGCAGCTTTTGGGCTGCTGTCTGCGGGCTTTTTTAATTGGAGGAACAAACCATGATTTCATTGGCCGATTACGGATATACACATTTTTTTCAAACGCAGGCCTGGGATTCCCCCCTGCTCCCGGCGCGGGTCACCGCCGTGCACAAGGAACGCTTTGCGTTGGTTTGTGAGCACGGTCAGGCCTATGGCCGGCTGAAGTCCGGCGTTTTTTACACGGACCCCGCGGCCGTTTTTCCCACAACGGGGGATTTTGTGCTTGTGCAGTACAACCCAGCCGGTGACAGCACAATCTGCAAAACGCTGGAGCGTAAAACCTTTTTTTCGCGGCGCGACCCAACCCCCGGGCGCGGGGAGCAGGCTGTTGCGGCAAATTTTGATTATGTCTGCATCCTTGCTTCGTTAAATCACGATTTTAACCTCAAACGCATGGAGCGCTACCTCACGCTTGCCTGGCAGAGCGGCGCTTATCCGGTAGTTGTGTTAACCAAGGCGGATTTGTGCGCGGACAGTGCGCCGCCGCTGCGGGAGCTGCGCAGGATTGCGCCGACGGTGGACGCCTTTGCCCTCAGCGCAAAGACCGGGGAAGGGCTGGACAGCTTGCGGCCCTATTGTGCAAAGGGAAAAACCTTGGTGTTTTTGGGTTCCTCCGGCGTTGGGAAGTCCTCGCTGGTGAATGCGCTGGCGGGGGAGGAACTCATGCAAATCAATGAAATTCGCGAGGATGACTCCAAGGGCAGGCACACTACCACCCACCGCCAGCTGCTCCGCCTTGCGGACGGAACCCTGATTATTGACACGCCCGGCATGCGTGAGCTGGGTATGTGGGATGTGAGCGTTGGGCTTGGCGAGAGCTTCGGCGATGTGGAGGACTTTTTTGGGCAATGCAAATTCACGAATTGCCGCCACGAAAGTGAGCCGGGCTGCGCCGTGAAAGCGGCGATTGAAAGCGGGCAGCTCCCCCTGCAGCGCTGGCAGGCCTATCAAAAATTGAAGGGCGAGGCCAAATATACGGATGATAAGGCGGCTTATATGCAATCCAAACGCGCCTGGCAAAAGGCCATTGCGGAGCATGTTCGCAACAACCCCAATATAAAGAAATAGAAACGTGGCTGCCACAGTTTTTGTGGCAGCCACGTTTTAGAACAAAATTTATGCGATTTTTTTGCCGTCCTTCAGCTTGATTTTGCCGATAAACGGAACCTTGAGATAGCCGTCAAAGGTATCCTCCTGGAACTCAACAAAAACATTGATGTCTTTGCCGGGCAGCAGGCTGATGCGAGCGACTGCGTTCAGGGTGTTGCCTTCTTCCACAATTTCCTTGACTTCCACTTCCGGGATGTCAATGTCCGGAATGGACAGCTCCAAGCCGTATTCGCCGTTGTTGTCAAAAATGCGAATGGTTGCGTCCCCTTTGAAGAACATTGTGTCAACGTGACATTGCCATGTACCAAGACCGATCATAGTAAATCTCCTCTCAATTTTTATGTTACGCCGTGCATCCATCTAAAACAGAGCGGGCTGCCGGCGGACTTCCCAAAAACATTAGGCCAAATACCTTGTTCAGTGTATCATAGAAAAGAGGTGCGGTCAACCGTATTTGTTAAATTCAGTGCCGCGTTTTCGGACTTTTTTATCGGTAACAGAAGCTTTGTGAACGCACTAAAACGGGTTTGTAAAACTTTTCCGAGGCCTTAACAGAGCACGCGCTAAGGTTCTATTGGCGGAGCAATATGGATTTTCCGAACCGCCACGCCTCCTCGTATCATACAGGCTGTATGCGCCAAATTGTTGATTATCGCTTGTGCGCTATGCTATAATATGATAAAGCAAGGCAATTGCGAAAGTCCCGGGCGCACAACGGTCACACGATATGCCCCATGAATTCCGCCGACGCCGTTCGGGTTGCATTCGTAGATGCCGGTTCCCTGCGGCAGACGGCATCCA
>JAVBPP010000009.1:0-62407 GCA_031549535.1 Oscillospiraceae bacterium | reverse complement strand
TAAATTGTTTTCGATGATTTCATTCTTACAGATCTAATCCAAATGCTTTTAATTTTCCCTGTGTTTGTCAAAAAGCAGGTAAAACATATCAATATCACCCTGCTCCAGCGCCTGCGCCATTTGCACCGCCAGAGCCTGTATTTCCTGAAATGCCTGCAAATACTTTTCCTCACAGGCCAGATACTTTCCCATGACATCACGCAAAATCATACGGGCCAATCGTTGCTGACCGGTATAAACCAAGCAAAAACGGTTTGACAATTCCTCCCATGTTTCCTGACATAACTGTAACTCTTTCACTTGAAGCCCCTGCGGAAGCCCCCGCTTTGACCGAATTAGCTTGATGCCGTCATATAAGGCGCCGGCTTGATCCTGCCAGCCCCCTCCTGTATTCATAATCTGTTCCGCCCGCAGAACGAGATTCACGCATTCGCTTTCGCTATAATTCCGGTTGAAAAATTGGCAAAACGCCTGCATACAAGCTGCGAGCAGGATGCTGCTTGTCCCCAGCCCGGAGCCGCGCGGCACCCCATAGGCCGCCGTAGACAGGTGAATCCCCCCGCCCAGTTGACGCAAGCGCTCCTCCAAGCTTTCCTGCGCATCTCTCTCTAAAACGCCAAAGGCAGCCAAGGCGGCTTTGTGCAACGCAAAATCATCCAGAGGATCTGTACAATCCAGCGCCATCTCTAATGAGGTTATTTTTGTATGAATCCCCATATCCGCACTGGTAAAGCACAATATGGGTTCTGCCAGCCGCGTGACTTTCACCTCCACGGGAAAGCGCCCATTCAACCTGATTGCCGCATTCAACACCGTACCGCCGTGCGCAATACAGTAAGGGGGCGTATCTGACCAACCGCCGCCCCAGTTGACACGCAAGGGCAAATGCTTTGTAGCTGTGTCCGCGCAAATGCGAAGCGGTTCTTCCCCCTGTGGGCGCATGCTCTCCATGATCATGAGCTGCGTCATCGAAAAGCAACAATTCTCAAACCGGAGCCTCAGCTCATCCGGTGCATGCTTAGACAGGTAATAATGCGCCCGCATCTGCGTCAATATATCATGCGAAACAGCAAGCTCCTCTACAAGCTCCGACTGCCGCCGTGTGAGCTCAATATCCCCAAGACACTCCCCCAACTGGGACAGCGGCACCTGCCTGCGTACACAGGAAAAAAAGAGGCTTGCGCGCACACGATCCGTTATCTGTGCGCTGTGTGAAACAACATCCTCAATATCAGCATGCTGCAAACACTGCCGCATGCTGATGCAGTCCCCCGCCGGCAACTGCCCCTGTAACAGCGGCAAGGCATCCTGCGCGGCCTGCGTATAGCTCTCCCTCACCGGAAACTGCGCCTTATCCCAGTCCAGGCTCTTCGTATCTTCCCCAGCATGGTAGGCACGAACCGTATAAAGTCCGTTATCCAAGCGCACACCGTGCAGTATGGTATGATCCGGTATGGTAATATCCCTGAGTTCTATGTGCGAGAGCATACAATCCCTGCCGATAACCGCTCCATTCTCCAGCACACAGTCCTCCAGATAACAGCCCCTGCCAACGCGGGCGCTCTCGGCAATAAAGGTATTATTCGCGGCGTAATGCTCCGCTTCCCGATTTGTGTTCAAGCAACGCCGCCAGCCGAGACTTGCGTAGTCTCCCATCTGGTATGTGTAAAAGCGCAGCAATTCATCGTTGGATCCAAAATGTAAAAAAATCGCGGGAGAAAGGCTAACCGCGCGAATTCGAAAGGGATGTAGCACACGAAATATGCTCTCCCGGCAAAGCCGTAATTTTTTTGAGTTTGTCGCTTCTGATGGCATATTTAGATAAAGAGGAAGAGCCGCTTGCCGCACCATCGGATAAATAAAATCACCATAAAAATTTAAGCCTACCTGCGAATCCACAAATTGTTGATAGGCCTGCTTGCAATCGCTCCCCTCCGGCGCGATAAGATGATAGAGCGCGCTTAAAACGCGGGAACCTAAAAAGATGGCTCCCGTATCAATGTCAACGTCGCCGTCATCATCCAGCGCACCGTTTTCCGTCAAAACCTCTTTCTTTTGCTTATGCAAAAAGTCTGTTATAAAACCATCCTGCCCTTTTATAAAAACGCCATGCTTCTCACCGCTAACCGCGGCAGCCTTCGCTGTAAGCGCTACAACATCCTCGGCTCCTAACGCAATCTGCAACGGGTTGCAAAGCAACAGAACATCCCCGGTAAGCACCATTAACCCTCCGTTCATCTTGGAGGGAATGCAGGCTGTCATGCCCAAAATTTCATCAAATAACGTTCGCCTTACCGTCCCTGCGCCATTTCTTGGCACCGGCAAAAATAACTTTCCGCAGATTGCATATTGTGGAATTCTTCTGCTGTCTCCTCCCGAATGCAGCAAAAGACAGTTATATTGATTAAAGAAATTGGTAAACCCAAAGTTTTCAGCAATATAGTTCAAAACCCCAAATGTTGCGCCACCGGAGCCAACCCGCTCCCCCTCTTCATCCGGAAGAATGAGAATCTGTGTCTGTTGCGGAAGCCTGCCGGCCTCTCGGCGCCGGTCAATCTGCGCTTGAAAAATCGCGGCTTGCTTGGCATTCGCCGCTGTTATAAAGATAAAATGCCAATATTTAAGCTTTGGTTCTTTCAGAATTCGCTCATACTGCTGAAATGTGAAGTGATAGCTCTCGCTGAGCAGCAAATTTTTATATGCATTGGCACCCAAGCGCTACCGCTCCCTTCCGTTCTGTTATCTGTTCGTATCCACGTTTCGGTATCCGCCAAAAAAGTAGCGCAACAACGGCCGAAAAAAGCGAAACTTTTTTCGAAACGAGTTTCCGGATACTCCCTCTTGCCGTGCCCTCCATATCACCGGAATCTCCATAACTTGCAATTTACGGGCGAAAAATTGAAGTCGATATTCTAATGAACCGCTGATGCCCAGCTCACGCATGACAAAGTCAGCTGCAATTGCGTTTGGTATCATCAAATATCCAAAGGTAAAGTCCGTCAATCTTTTTCCGGTTAAAGGCCAAGCAATCCATTGAAATACAGCCGTAAACAAATGATTAACCGCACCATAGCCTTCGAAACCGCCTCCGGGCAACATGCGGGAACCAGTCACCAAGGCGTTCGGTTCCTTTTTTGCCGTCCGAATAAAGTCCGGAACATAATTCGGATTCGTTTCTTGATCCGCGCACATAATCAAACTATGGCTGCAAGTGGCGGCTCTAATACAATTTTGTATTGCCCCAACCAAGGTTTGTGTGCCCTGTTCATATATCTCCACAACTATCTCTGGCTGCGCATATTGCAGGGTGAGCCTTTCTGACATTTCACGGCATGCAGGCGTTGCGTGCATGCTTAAAATAATGCGTATGCGCTCTACATCCTCATGCGCACTGCCGTTTTGAATGATTTCAACAGCGCTTCGTAAAGACTCTACCTCTGTCACCGCGAGCACCAATACCTGTACACGCTGAAAACGATATTCATCCAATTGTCTGCATCTCCAAACCTGTTCTAAACCGCTCAGCCAAGGCTATCGCGCGGGAAATGACTGTATCGCAGTTCCAGTGTTCCCATTCGCCCCAGCGGCCCAAACCATAAATTTGATGCTCTCTAGCCCAGCGCAGCAGCGCGGAAATGCTCTCCGGTTTTTGCAGTGTATTGGCCGGATAGGCATATTGACTATGGAACACATCCTTCTGCCCAAGGGGCGTGCGTGCCGCGTTGGATTCCGTCCAATAGCCCGGCCAACCTGCATTATAATTGTACCGTAAAATCGCGCGGTGATGTGCAACGTCCGGATTTGGATAATAAATCGCCTGTGTATGTGTATCCAATCTTTCTGCGTGGTAAGCCACGTCCAGGGAGGTGTATTGCAGCTGCGCAATCTTTTCCCGCATTGCTTGGGGGAACCCTGCGTCAATCTCCGGCCAGGGAACTGTATTGATAATGACCTCTGCCTGATAGCGTCCATTCACTGTGCGGCTTTGATAGTCCAGTGACCGAACCGGCGTGTTAAGCAATACATGCTCCCCCAACTCCCGCTCCATGCGGCGGAAGGCTTCACCGAACCCATACTGTTTGGGATAGTAAAAGGTTTTGTGAGCTGCGTATTTCTCCGGCGAACGCGCCTCACTGCAGCTGTTTTCCACATCCTCATAGCTGATTGGCGGAAGCTTATACAGCCAGTATGTACCAATCTGCCGCAAATCATCCGGCCAAATCTTCCTGTTGTAGGGGATAAAATAATCCTCCGCCATGCTCTTTCCAAAATTCCAATAGGCCCAATCATACAAGTTATCCGGCATCGGTTCACCCAAACGCGCGGGCGCCTGCCGCATATCCGCAAGGTATCGCTCCCGTTGCTGTGCCGGCAGCTGCCATATGTTCGCCTCAAACGGAAAGCCCATCAGCGTTCCGTTTAAATCGATGCTATTATGTCGCTCATGCTTTTGCCATTCGGATTTTGGTAAAAACGAAAAAACGAACTCGGCCGCCTCTTGATTTTTGTATTCCAGCAAATGACAGCCCGCCATATCCAAGGGGAAGCCGTCCGCCTGTGTGCTTTTGCACAGACCGCCCGCCTGCGCCTCTTTTTCCAGAACCAAAAACGAAGTTTCCCCCTGCCGCAGCAGAGAGATTGCAAACGCCAGGCCTGCAGGCCCCGCACCCAAAATCAAATACCGTACGCGGCGCATCCCTGCACCCAACGGTTGGTGCTCATTCATATTCCACATCCATTTTTGTATATAAATTTTTGCTGCCCTTTCGCCCATACCACACAATTTCCCGCGCGTAATCCTCCCAAGTGTCTACCGGCTGTGTATCCTGGATGGTTACGACATTGGGCAGTTGCGCCAGCGCCTGCCTTTCATGGCGAAAAATACCGCTGAAATACCGCTGCCAGTCATAGAGAAAGCGGTACTGCATGTTCTGTTTTTTCGGCAGCTTCAGTATGGCCTGTTGATAGCCAAGTAAGTCAGATAAAAGGCTGGCATCCGGAATCAACTGCTCCAGAAACGGTTTGATTTCCGCATAAAAACGGTCAAAATGCAGCATTACTTCCAAGAATACGCCCTCTTCAAAGGGCCAGATAATATTGCCGAACATCGGGTTGACATAACTCCAGGATCCGTTTCCCTCCAGAATATTTAGGAATCTCTGTTCCATTTCGGCCATGAGTGCTCCCGCCATTGTCGCGGGGTTTTCTTTCATCCAGCGCAGCAAACGCTCATAAAAATCAGCAAACGCAAGTTTTTTCTCATAAAACAAATAAATTGAAATGCATTGCAACGGGCCAAGGCAATGAAAGCTTTGCACCGCTAACGCAAACAGATTTGCCCGCACCCAATCGGCTCGTGGCATACTGGCGGTTTCACATACGATTTCCGAAAGCTCCGCGACCTCCTCCTCCTCCGTGCTGTCACAATGATTGCGCCCAAGCAGCGTTGTCACGGTTCGAATACCATGCTCTTTTTGATAGGCGGGATCCGCCATTTTTGCATTTGGCAGCAACTCGCAGTTGTATATATTCAGCGAGCTGTGCTGGCCTGCCTCCAGCAGCTTTCCCACACCCTCACAAAAGCTTGCATAGGTCTCACCCGGCAGCGCAAGTATCAATTCCGAATTCGAGGGAATCGCTGCCTGATTATACAGCGCCATCAAATCACGAAAGCGCTCCATGGTTAAGTTTTCTCTGCCGATATGGCGCAAAACCTCCGGGCAGACGCTTTGGAACGACAGCGTCGCCCCCTTGCTCATTCCATTGACATCCAGTTTTTGATTCAGCGCAAAAACGGTTTCATCGCTGTTTTTGGTATAACAAACGCGAAACTTGCGCGGGAAGCCGGTTTTCTTTTTACTCTCTATGAGTAAATCAACAATTTCATCATCGCGCGGAAAAATGCCGAAATTGGCATCTGCGCAATACACATGATCGATTTGATGCGCCGCCATCCACTCAATTTCCGCCTTTACGCGTTCCATGGGGAATTTACGCAGCTTGCCGCGCAGTGTTCCCCAGTCACAAAACGCACAGTGAAAGGGGCAGCCGCGGTTCGTTTCCAGCGTTGCGGAAAATTCGTAGTCCGCCTGCGTGAACAAGTCTTCAAACAGACCGTTTAAATAGGGCGAAGGATAATCATAGCGAACCATTTGGGCATTCGGATTCTTCTTGGAGACCCCTTGTGCATCCCGATAAGAAAGGTTTGCGATTTCCGCAACAGACCCGCCTTGCGCCAAAGCCTTCAGCAAATCGGTAAACGCCTGTTCCCCCTCTTCATGAATCAAAAAATCTATCTCCGGGCACTCTTCCAACAGTGCGCAGGAATCAAAGGGTATCTGATGCCCACCGAACACCGTAACACAATTGGGATAACGAGCTCTCACAGCCCTGGCCAATGCTTTATTGTATTCAAAATTCCAAATATAACTGGAAAAAGCAACTACAGCCGGATTCTGCATTTCTTCCAGCAGCTGTTCCAGCCGCTGCCGCACAAAGAAAAAACGAGCACAGGCATACTCCTCCCGCACAAGCGGATCCTGCCATGCGTAGGCTGCGATGGAACCGACTGCGTAGGGTAAATATGCCGTTTTCCCATAAAGATAATTGACCTGTATAAAATACACATTTTTTTTCATATTAAACCGCAATGCTCTCTTTTCTATTACTGCTACTGTTAGGGGCAGGCGTAACATCTACCCGATACTTTAATATGCACAAGGAACGCAGGAGCGTCCCGTATCATTATATGCAAAAAGCATAGCATACAGGTAACTAAAAGTCAACTGAAATGCGCACTGCTTCGCGAGGCTGCCTTGAATCGCCAGCAAACTTTTATTATTTTTCTTTATTAATTTATTGTAATTTAATCGTTTTATTTTTATTTTAAAAATAATGAGTGAGCTGCTTTTTTTGTTTTTCATCTGAAAACAAAAAAATTTACAGATTTGTAAAATATAGCTTGTTTTTTTTTATAAAGCGGGTATAATGAGGGCAGACATAGCTTGTTCGGTTTTAGGTGGATTATGCCTTTTGACCGGTTTGTGCTGTGCGGCAATGTAGCCCAGACAAAAACAGAGATTAATTTTAGGAGGTAGTTTATCTTGAAACGCAAAATTTCCTTATCTTTAGCGCTTGTGCTGATGTTCAGCCTTTTGTTCTCCTTGAGCGGGATTACCAGCGCGGCGGGCAGCAACTATATTACGGTTAACGGCGTGCCCTACACCACTGATGAACAAATTGCATCCGTATTCGCGGCAAACTCCGGCGTAATCCAGGATAATGCCATTATCCGCGTATTTGGGCAGGTAGATATCCCCATGCAGAGGGGCTCTTATACCACACCTAAATTTACTGTCGGCCCCAACATCCCGTTTTTCTGGATTCTTTTGAATAAAAATGTCCAGATTATCGGCGACGGCGATGACGCTGCACTGTATTCCTCCACTGTCTATTCCAGCGGTTCGGCAGGCGGGCAATCCTTTATTTATGTTTTGGGTGAAAACTGCAGCTTTAACAATGTAACGCTACAGGCTCCCCGTAACAATTATTATGCCGCCGACGGCTATGTGAACAAAACACTTGAAGTGTATTCCAAGGACTTTACAGCAACAGGCTGTACCTTCACAAGCAACACCTCCGGCGACGGCACAGCCACCGGCGGCACCTTATATTTTAACGGCGCAAAAGGCGTTGTTAGGGTTGAAGGCAACCTGCTTGAGAAGTGTGCAATTCGCTTTGACAGCATGGACTCTTCCACCAGTGTTCAAATTAAAAACAATGAGTTTGTGGGTACGCGCGATAGTGTAAATACCCCCTTAATCAGCAACACCACATGGGCGACTCCTCCTGTTATTGAGATGGGCGATGTTCAGATTGAAAGCAACAATTTCTCCGAGATTCCCGCCGACTGGAAGTATGTTGTTGTCAACAGCATGCAGGGGAAAATGTATTTAGTGGACAACACCATGGACATTGACGGCGACGGCACCCCAGACCAAGGTATTGTGAATAACATCCAAATTATGCCGGTTGATCGCTTTAACACGAAAGATGACCTTAAGGACGGCGCCGCTAATTTGCTGGTTACTGAAAACGGTGTGAATTACAGCGTAACTACAAACGAAACCGGCACACAGAACCCGCCCAAAAAGATGCTCAGCGGCGTCACCATCTCCAACGACAAGCTGACTCTCAACCGCGGCGTAACCTTTAAGCTCAGTGCCGCCCCGAACCCGCTTGATGCTTCTGACGCGACGGCAATCAGCTGGAAATCCTCCGACGATAAGGTTGCCGTTGTTGACGCGAACGGTATTGTGGTTGCAACCGGCCAGGGCACTGCCACCATCACCGCGACCTGCGGCGATTACAGCGCAGCATGCAAGGTGACTGTGAATGTGACCTACACCCAGTGGCTGTATGATGTGATTCAGGGCTTCTTCACCCGGATTCTGCAGATTGCGCTGGACTTCTTTAACTTCAAGTTCTAGCTTTGAAAGAGACAAGCGGCATCACAAAAACTTGTGATGCCGCTGTTTTTTTCGGAACCATTCCGCCCCCGCGCCCATAGTATGGGGATGAAAGCAGTGAGGGGGAGCGACCCGGGCGGTAACGCCTTAGCGATAACATATAGGGATCCCGCCACAGGCCCGGCGCTCCGGCAAACGCGGCTGCAACAGCGGCGGCGGCTATTTTCCCCACAAACTCTTTCAATCTGTATACAGGGAGGGTAACCAAATGTGCGGAAACAATAACTGCATTTTCCTGATCCTCATCCTTCTGTGCTGCTGCGGCGACAATTTCCTGGGTAGCGGTAACAACAACGGTTGTGGATGCAACAACGGTTGCGGGTGCAACAACTGCGGCTGCTAGTAAGCAGCCCTAGCTGAACGCTCAGCAAAACAGGCTTTTCAGTAAGCCCGCCGCCTCCTCCGGCTCTAAACCGCCGGGGGAGGCGGCAAAATTTTTCGGCGGATTCGCCCGCCAGTAGTCTGCGTACCCCTGCACGGCGGTTTCCTCCATGCGGATTTCCGGCAGAGCGGCGAGCTGCGCCAGCTGTGCGCCGACTGCATCCATCGTTTCAAAGCCCAGAGGGGAAAACGCTTGCAGCAGCTCCGTTTCCATCCCCGGCAGAAAGCGCTTGATGCGCCCCAGCAGAGCGGGCAAAAACACGCCGCAGGCCATGCCGTGGGGAACGCTGTAGTCCTCCGTGAGGACATAACCCATGGGATGACAAAAGGCGGTGCCGCCAATATTGATGACCAGGCCCGCATACAAAGACGCTTCATATAGTCTGGCGCGCATTGCATCGTCTGGCAGCTGCCCGGTTCGCTGCATGGCGGTCAAGCCCTCCCAAAGCGGCGGGATGGCCTGCCGCGCAAACATCGCCGCGAGATCATCCTCCGGTGCCTTAATCCAACCCTCGATTGCATGGGACAGGGCATCCATTGCGGTGGAATAGCTCACGGAAAAGGGCATGGAGTGGGTGAAACGCGCGTCCGCAAAGGCGATGTGGGCGTAGAGATCATCCCCGGCAATGCTGCGCTTTCTGCCGGTTTTATCTTGCGTCAATACGGAAATGCGCGTCACCTCGCTGCCCGTGCCCGCCGTTGTGCCGAGCAAAACAATGGGCAGGGCGGGCGTTTTGTGCGCCATGGCGAAAATATCCATTGGGGCAAGCGACGGATTGGCGGCGTAAATTGCCGCCGCCTTAGCCGCATCCAGCGGTGAGCCCCCGCCGATGCCGAAAATAAACTGCGCATCAAACGCACGCGCCATTTCCCCGGCGGCATAACAGGCGGAAACCAGCGGATTCGGGCCGATTTGGTCAAACACCGTCCAGGCAATCCCCTGCTGCTCCAGCGCAGCGGTAACGGCATCAAGTGCGCCGCTCATTTTGGCGGACGAGCCGCCCGTCACCAGCAGACAGCGTGCCCCCAATTTCCGCAGGAGGCCGGCGTTTTGTTCCAGCGCGTGTTTCCCGCCGACTATGCGGGTGGGCATAAAATGTTGCATTATTGCTCCCTCTCCCTATCTCGAAGTAACTGTTCTTTATTGGGTTTCTCTCGCAAAAGGAACGCCGCCCAAGGCTGTCCGCCCGTGTCCGCGTTCTCCCAAAAGGCAAGCCGCTCACAGATGTGTGTGCACTCCGCCTGGACCGCCTCCTGCCCCCCGGTAAGCGCCAGCGCAGTCAGGGCATACATCGGGCCGCCGATGGCATGGGTTTCCACATGCACAGTAGACACCGCCTGCCCCACGGCATGGGCGAGAGCGCAATACACCCTGTCATCCTCCAGCTCCGCCGCCGCCCTGTGCGCCGCCAGAATCGCCTGCTGTGCCTGCGGCATCTTGATTGCCCCGCGTGACCAGGCGCGTGCGGCTTCCAGCGCGGCGCGCGGCCTTGTCTCCTGCGCATAGCGCTCCTCAAAACGGCAGGTCAATTCCTGCGCGTATTCCAGTGCCCAAAGCACCAAC
This sequence comes from Oscillospiraceae bacterium, assembly GCA_031549535.1. Lineage (GTDB taxonomy): Bacteria > Bacillota > Clostridia > Oscillospirales > Acutalibacteraceae > JAVBPP01. The sequence goes on along the minus strand of JAVBPP010000009.1, from coordinate 51,934 downwards.
GTGCGGTGATTGTGCCGGCAGATCGCATCCAGAACCGGCTGCAGGCAGGGGCTGCGGCGGTCGAATAAAACTTTACGCATGGCAGGTACCTCCTTTGTTTGGGGCTTATTCCCTCCTCCATTTTCTAAAACCCGCTCAAAAAACGCACGGAATCCATTTGTCTGCCCACTGTCATCACCCGAGCGGGACTCAGCCGTGTTGTAATAGTATTCGCCTGTTTGAATATCCACAGACAGGCAATCCAGAGGGAACCCTTCCACCCGTTTTTCGTGCGGGGTATCGACTATGTAAAAAGAATTGGACGCAATATTCTCTGCGAAATACTCATATATTTCGCCGTCACGCATTATCAAACAAATTGCGTTGCGATATCGGGCAACCGCCCGCCCGCCCAGCCGTTTCGCAACCGCGGCATAATGCGCAACCATCTCGCTGTCGCTCAACCATTTGCCATTTACCCTACGGACATGGACGCCGGGCTGCTCATCATCTGGCAAACCGTCAATATACAGCCCTGAATCGCAAGCGAAAACGGGATGCTTCAACACGCTATAATAAGTAAGTGCTTTTATGCGAGCGTTTTCTAATGGTGTGCTGCCGCTTTCGTCTGCTTCAGGAATCGCAATACCAGTCTCTTGTAATCCAATGATCTTGACATCAAGAGGTGCAAGCATCTGTTTCATATGAACGAGTTTGGCGGGGTTTCCCGTACCATAGATAAATGTGTTCATATAAATCCCTTTTCTTTCAACCAGTCTACCGTTAACCGCAAACCCGCTATGGTTTTGACTTCCAACACAGCGCGGCAATCATGTTTCTTTGCCAAATCAAGATATTTACCTATATCCACATCACCTTCGCCGAGTGGGAGATGATCTGTCCGCCCTTTGGCATCGTGGATATGCATATGGCAAAGCCTATCGGCTCGTTCCATGATAGCTTGCTCATCAGCGTAATCTGCGGCGGCATTATGCCCGATGTCAAAGCACAAGGCAAATGCCGGGCTTTGGAGCAGCGCATCCAAACCATCCCGCATAAACCCGCATCGTTCGTAATCTCCGCAGTTTTCCAAGCTGATTGTAATAGTAGCATCGCCAATCGCCGCCGTACACTTATCACGAAAATCAGATAGCTTTTGCAGATACTCCGGCTTGTACACCTCATAAAGCGCAACTTTTCCCTCAGGCAACGTGAAGTGGTCGCCGCGATTCATGTGCATATTCAGAAGCGGAATACTAAGTTGTTTGGCAATAGCAATGACTTGCAGTACGGTTTCTGTATAGGCAGATGCCACCCGGTTATTGAATACACAAGGGTCAAGAAAGCCTTCGAGATGAATGGTATAGAAAACACCGTATGTATCGGCAATTCGGCGTAGTTCATCCACGTTTAATTTGTCCGCCTGATAATCAGGTAAATCCATGCTGAGTTCAACAAAGTTAAGACCTAATTCGCGGCAGATGTAGGCGCAGGCTTCCGCTGATTTTAGTTCAATTAGTGTCGGCATACCGAATTGCATTTCATATCCCTCCCCAAAAAGCGCATCTGCAGCTGAAACCCTTCCAACCCCTCCGGCAAACAGGGCTGTATTGCGGCAACACCGTCTGAAAAGCGGATTCCGGCGAACTCCTCCACCAAAATGATAACCGGGCTGCTCGCCCATGGGTGGCACAGGCTGGTGTTCCACTTTTGCTCCTTGCCCCAAGCCTCAAAACAGGTTGTCGCACCCTCGCGCACCATGTTACCCCAGCTATCCTCCCCGGTCAAAAGCTGCAAAACAAAGGCGTGTTCCCCCGCCGCGCAGAGGGCTTTCAGCACGAAATAAGAAAAATAAACCCCGCAGCACAGGCGTTTGGATTGGATGAACGGGACGATTGCGGTATTGCCCCCAGGCACAAGCCCAAAATAAAGCGGCAGGGCGTTGGCGTGGAGACTACTGTGCCCGGATTGCGCCGTATCCACAAACAAGCCGGTCTTCTCCCGGTAAAATGCTTTGACAAAGGCCTGTTGCAGAGCCGGAAGTCCCCTGTCCCCTGCCACGCCGAGCTGCTTTTCCATACGCGCAACCGCCTGCACCGCGCCGATATAAAACGCGTTGAGCACCGTGTTGCAGCCCGGCTGATAATCCGGCATGAGGGCGCTGTCGTACCCATCCCGCAAATTGGAAGGCCAGTCCACCATGATGGGTTTATCGTTGTAGTCCTCCAGCAGCCCGTCCGCGCGCGCCCAACGCGCGAAATAGGCAAGTATCCCCTGCGCGGTCGCAAGCATTTCCCGCAAAAAATGTAAATCGCCGCTCAAGTCATAATACTGCATCAGCTGCGCAGGCCATTGCAGGGAGTAGTCCGCAATCTCCTGCATAAAGCTACCCGGCGCGGTCGCCATCAGGCCGGGGCAAATCGCGGCGGAACGCGCAAAGTCGGTCAGGCATTTTTGATACATGGCAAGCTCGCCGGTCAGGTAGGCATGGGACAGGGCTGTGACGGTGGCGTCGCCCAGATATTGCCCCTTCTCCCGGCTGGGGCAATCGAGATAGCCCTCCTGCGTGCCGTATTTGACGGCGTTTTTGCAGATTGCCCAAACCTTGTTGAGCATGGGGTCGGCGGATTCCATGCGGCAGCTTGTGTCGTCAAAGGGATAATGCCGTACCAGCGCCCGGATGGAGGCCGTATCGATTTCCGCCGCATCCGTCAGCAATTGCACATAGCGAAAGGCCTTGTAATCGTATTGCTCCAATTCGTTTTCGCCGTCCGCAAGCGTCCAGGTCTCTTGATACACACAGTTACAGCGCATCACGCTGCGTACCTCATCCTCCTGCGCCAATTCCTCCCCGAAGTGCAGTTCCACGGTATCCCCGGCTTTTCCACCCGCACGCAGCAGCAGACTGCCTGTGCGTTCCTGCCCGAAGTCAAGCAGATAATTCCCCCGCGCAAGTTCCCGCACGGAGCAGGGGGAAACGGGATAAACCTGCAGGGGCAGCGTGGGCTGCATAAGAAAGGTGTAATCCGGCTGCGGATGCACACAGGCCGGTTCCCAGGCGCTGTCGTCAAAGTCCAAATTCTTCCAACCCGTTTGCTTCAGCCGGTTGTCAATATCCTCGGCAAACTGCGTTTTATAGCCGACGGTTGCGCTGCCCACATACTCCCGCGCCCGGCTGCACAGCCAGCTTGCATCCGTCTCACACAATACATTGCCGTCCGCGCTGATACGCGCCAGCATGCCCATGCGCAAATCCCCGCTGTTCCAAACCCGGTTGATGAGACCTTGGTAATAGACATGCACCGCAAGCACATTCTCGCCCTCCCGGAGCAGAGCGGTGATGTCATAGCTATTGTAATAATAATGCTCCGCAGTCGAAGGTGCGGGGCCCTGCCCGATCCAATGCCCGTTGAGCCAAACCTTATAATAGTCGTCCGCCGTAATCAGCAGTTCCGCCTGCCGGATATTAGCGCAGACAAAGCGTTTGCGCACGAGCATATGGCGGTTCTGCAGCTCCGGCGGGTGCTCGGGTATTACAAGCTCTTCTTTCTCCTTATGAGAAAGCCGAAACGGGGAAAGCCCCAAAAAGTCTTTGTCCAGTATCCACTGCATCTTATTGCACCCCGCTTTCCAGAAATGTCAGCGTCTGCGCGTCGGCATCCAGTTTTGCCCTGACGCCGATGGGGTAAATCGCGTTGTTCTCTCCATGTCCGAAATCGGCATGCTTCACCACCGGAATCCGGTAGGTTTCGCCGATGCGGGCGAGGATTTGGGAAAGCAGCGGCGGCTCCTCTTTTGCATATTCCCCCACAATCAGCCCGCAAACCTGCCGAAACAGCCCGCTCTGTTCCAGGTGGGCGAGGTATTTTGCCACAACGGCGGGCGCGCTGAATTTTTCATGGTCTTCCAGAAATAAAAGATACTGCGTTTGCGGATCGAGCGTAAAATATGCACTGTTCTGCAAAAAGGCATAGTTGACCAGATAGCCGCCCGTCAATGTGCCGCAGCAGGAACCGCCGTGCAGGGCGTTCCATGTGCTCCCCTTTTCGTACTGCAGCTCTCCCGCCATCAGCCTGCCGGAGAAGGAGCTCCAATTGTAATCCCGCAGCGTGTCAAAGGTACGCAAACTCGCGCCGTAAAAGGTCACTACCCCGGTTTTGGCATGTATCGCGTTCAACAGCGTTGTACTGTCACTGTAGCTGCAGATAATTTTCGGGTTGCGCACAATGTTTTCATAGTCCAGCAGCGGCAAAAGCTCGTTGCAGACCTCTCCCCCGCCAAACAGCAGCATATCCACCTGCGGGTCGGCAATCATCGCGTTAAAATCGTCCGCCCGCTCCTGCGCACTCGCGGCATAGCCGTAGCTATCCGCAAACAAATTTTGGGCCAACTTTACCTGAAAACCCCGTTCACACAGGGTTTGCGCCGCCGGCTCCACATACTCCGGCCTCATCAGCCAGCAGGGAGCGACCACGCCAATGGTTGCACCCTCCCGCAGGCGTTTTGGATAGATTCGCTTGTTTGGCATATAGAGGTGCCTCCATTCTTGTCGTAAGCGCTTACAGTATCTTCCCCAGCTCCCGCGCCGTTCTGCCGATAGGCAGCCCCATCACGGTATAATAATCGCCTCGTATCCCTTGAACCAGCGTGCAGCCCTTGCCTTGAATGCCGTAAGCCCCGGCTTTATCCAGCGGTTCGTCGCTTGCCGTATAGGCTGCGATTTCCCGCTCCGTCAGCGAAAAAAACGTGACCTGTGTCTGTTCGGCAAAGCGGATTTCACGCCCCGCAGAGAGGATGCATACGCCGGTATATACCGTGTGCGTGTTTCCGGAGAGCAGGCGCAGCATCCGCGCGGCATCCTGCGTATCCGCCGGTTTGCCCAGCACGGTATCCTCCAACGCAACCAGCGTATCCGCACCGAGGACGCAGCAATCCGGATGCCGTGTGAACACCGCCTGCGCCTTGCGCTGCGCCAGCGTTTGCACCGCCTCGGCAAGCGGCACATCGTCCGGCAGGGTCTCGTCCGCGTCCGCGGCCTCTGCCGTGAACGCAAACCCAGCCAATTGCAACAGTTCCCGGCGGCGCGGGGATTGGGAGGCCAAAATCAGGTTCACAGCCAACCCTCCTGCTGTGCCAAAACGCCGTTTTGCAGCAGGCGTTCCAGCTTTAACACCGCCGCCTGCGTCTTGCCGTCGCGCAGCGTATCGCGCATAATCAGTTCCGCAACCTCCCCCAAGGGCAGCCACAGAGCCTCTACAAATTCGTCCTCATCCGGCGCGGCCTCGGTCTTTTGCAAATCATAGGCTAAAAAGAGGTGAATCACCTCATCGCAGTAACCGGGCGTGGGGTAGAACGCGCCCAGGGGATAGTAGCGCCCCGCAATCACACCCGCCTCCTCGCGCAATTCACGCTTGCCGGCCTCAAGAGGGTCTTCCCCCGGCTCCAGCTTACCGGCCGGAATTTCCAGCAATTCTGCAGCAAAGGGGTAGCGAAATTGGCGGATCAGCGCCAGCTCCTGCTTCTCATTGAGCGCGGCGACTGCCACCGCGCCGGGATGCACCACCAACTCCCGGCGGCAGGGTTTTCCGTCCGGAAGCAGTGCCTCATCATTGCGCACGGTCAGTATTCTGCCAGTGTATACGGTATGCTCCGCCACAGTTTTTTCTGTAAAATCCATGTTGCCCTGTCCTTTTCTGTATGATTGTTCCCCCGCTTGAATACACTTATAAACCAAGGGGGAGGTAATGATATGCAGCGCATTGTTCCGGTCACGGAGTTTGATTATGAGCAAATCCGCTCGGCGGTTTATCACTTGAAACGGCGTTATCCCTTTCTAAACTGCCGGGTCATCGGCCGTTCCCATGCGGGGCGAGCCATTTTTGCACTCAGCCTTGGGCGCAGCGCCCACCCGGTTCTGCTTACGGCGGGCTTTCACGGGGTGGAATGGATGACCGGCCTTGCCCTTTGCACGTTTATTGAGCGCATATGCGAGGGGATACGCAACGGGCGCGAGCTTTGCGGGGTACAGCTCTCCTGCCTGCCGGAACAGCGGGAGATTATGTTTATCCCCTGCGCCAACCCGGACGGCGTGCAAATTGCCATCCACGGCGCCGGGGGGGCGGGCAGCTGCAGGGAGTTTGTGCAGGCCGTCAGCCGGGGAGACTTTTCGCGCTGGAACGCCAACGCGCAGGGGGTGGACATCAACCATAACTTTGACGCAGGCTGGCAAACCCTGCGCCAGATGGAGCTGTGCGAGGGCATCACCGGCCCCGCCCCGCGCCAATACGGCGGCCCCATGCCGGAGAGCGAGCCGGAAACCGTTGCCTTAACCCGCCTGTGCCGCATGCGCCTGCCGCGCCATATGCTGGCTCTGCATTCCCAGGGGGAGGAAATCTTCTGGCAATACGGCGCGAACACACCGCCCAAATCCGAGACGCTTGCACGCATTTTCTCCGCCGCAAGCGGGTATGCGCTCATTTCCAACGCCGGCCTTGCCTCCCACGGCGGATTTAAGGATTGGTTCATTGAGGAGCTGGGCCGCCCGGGCTTTACCATAGAAATCGGCAAGGGCACAAATCCCTTGCCGCTGAGCGAGTTTGAGGCAATCTACCGCAAGCTGGAGTATCTGCTTGTGCTCGCGTGTATTTTGTAATCAATCCGTTTTAATGTCTGTATATTCTTTTACTGTGCAGCCCTGCCGCTGCACCAGTTCACAGCTGCGCTGCTTGCTTTTTGCGCTGTTTCCGCCGCCGGAGCACAGGATGAGTGTCACCTGCTTGCCCTGCGGTAGCACGGCGGCGCAGTTGTTGAACGCGGGCACGGGGCAGCCCGCCCAAACAGGCATAACAAACACCAGCTCGTCATAATCCGCCCAGTGATAGGTAAAATTCTGCAGTTTCGCCGGGCGACCCTTCATGGCGTTGGGGCAGCCGACTAAAAAGGCGGTGAAGATGTTCATTTTCTTCTCGTCCCGCAATTCCTGCAAATCCGCCCCGTGCTCCCTTGCATAGGCCTCGGCTATGCCACGGGAATGGCCGGAGAACGAATAGTAAACCACTAAAGTTTTCATATAAGCGCATCCTCCTGTAAAAACAACGGCGCACACCCGAACGCATTGGGTATCCGCCGCAAAAATTGTTTTTTATTCGTCGTCGCCGTGGTCGCAGCAATCGCACTCAATCTCAAACTCCAGAATTTCGTTGCAATTGGGGCAGGCGATGCTGCCTTCCTCTAAAATAGAGGCGTCCACGCAGATTGTTTCGCCGCAGGACGGGCACTGAACATCGTATTTTTCTTCGTCGTCACAACAGCAGTCGTCGTCATCGTCAAAGCTTTCATACACAAAGCTTTCCAGCTCATCCAAATCCTCATCAACCGCGTCAATCTGCTCATCCAGCACGGCGACGGTGTCCTCCAAATCGCTCGTGGTGAGCGCGAGGTCGTCCAAAATCGCAATCATTGCATGAATCAGCTTGGTCTCCGCCTTGCTTTCGTCCAGCATGAGGCCCTCGGCCAGCCCTTTTAAGTGGGCAACTTTTTCTGTTAAGGTCATGATTGTTCTCCTAATTCTTTCATTTTAAATAGGGCTATTGTGCCTATGCTCTGCTGAGATATTCGCCCGTTCTGGTATCGACAATGAGCAGTTCGCCCTCGTCAATAAACAGGGGGACTTTGATTTCTGCGCCGGTTTCCAGCACGGCGGGCTTGGTGGCATTGGTGGCGGTGTCGCCCTTAAAGCCGGGGTCAGTCTTGGTGACCTGCAGTGTCACGGAGGTGGGCGGCTCAACGCCGAACACATTGCCCTTGTAGGAGAGGATTTTGCACGCGATATCCTCTTTCACAAAGCGAAAGCTATCCGGCAACACATCGGCGTTAATCGGAACAAGCTCATAGCTCTCGGGATCCATGAAATAATACAAATCGCCGTCGCTGTAAGAAAACGCCATCTCCTTGCGCTCAATATAGGCTGTCGGGAATTTATCCGAGGGGTTGAAGGTGCGCTCAATCACCGAACCCGCAATGACGTTGCGGATTTTTGTGCGCACAAAGGCCGCGCCCTTGCCGGGCTTGACATGCTGGAACTCGATAATCTGATAAACCGCGCCTTCCATTTCAAAGGTAACGCCGTTTCTGAAATCGCCTGCTGAAACCATGGGTCATTCCTCCGATGTTATCACAATTTCCTTTATTTCAATTTTCTATTATATAAGAAACCGGCGCATAATGCAAGCGTTAAATTTCAGTATTCTCTTTCTCCTGCTCCTGCGCATCGCCCTGCGTCTTCGCCCTGCGTCTTCGCCCTGCGTTGCGCCAATTCCGCCTCTACCTGCTGCTTTTTTTCCTCCGGGTAGCGGATGAGCAGAATTGGGATGAGGTATAAGACAGAACCGATAACGGGGCCGAGGGTATGAATCGGCCAGGCATATTTTTGAAACAGCGCACCCTGCGGCTGCCTGGTTTGGGCAAGCTTTGCGTCAAACAAGAGGCGTTTGAGCACCTGCCCGTGGAGAAAGGAGGAAATGCCGCCGCCCATTTTGGAAATAAAGTTTTGTAGAGAAAAGGCAATTCCCTCCGTGCGCACACCGGTTTTCCACTCCTGATAATCCAGCGAATCCCCCCAGAGCGCCGTTGTGGCGATGCCGGTCATACTGCCGGGGATATCCGCCATCAGGCCGACGATGGAGTTGAGCACCAGCCTACCAAAGCTTTGGTAGCCAATAAAGTAGGTGCAAACGCGCACCACAATGCTCATGAACGTGGAAAGCAGCAGAATCTGTTTCATGCCGCCAAGCTTTTTGGCGGCCTTGGTTGCGAAAAAAATGGAGATGGAGCCGGGCAGGCCGGTGAATATCCCCGCCATAGTGAGCGCAAGCTCCCCGGGAACAGTTTGCCCCATAATGGTGTAATTCATTTGCTGATAAATGTATATTCCATCGAGCTTTAAGCTAAAGCTGGATAAGAGCGAGGCCAGCGCGAGTAAGATTAAGATGGTGTTGGCGCGGTTGACGCGGATAAGCTGCCAAAGCGACAGGCCGCTCGCCTGATGCGGCACCCGCTCCTTGGAATGGGAGGCCACCATCGTCAGCATCGCCCCGCCGAAGCAGAACACCAGGCCAAAAATGAAAAACAGCACACTCAGGCTGAAGGGCAGCTTATCGCGGTAGCCCAGAACGGGCGTAATGAGGCCGGGCAGAAACCCGCCGATACCGGAGCCGATGCGTGACCATTGCACGATTTGCGCACGTTCCTCCGAGCGCGGCGACATAAGGGCTGTCATGCCCCAGAGCGAGATGCTGGAAAAGGAATAAAAGGTATCAAATACCATATAAAACAACAAAATCAACAGCATCGTCAGCACTTGGGAACGCAGGCCAAAATCCACAAACAGCAGTGTGCCGCAAATACCGATGGGCAGGGCACTGCGCTTAATAAACGGGCGCAGCTTTTCGCCGCCGGCAAAGCGGTGGCGGTCAATATACGCGCCCACAAGCGGGTCGTTCACCCCGTCCCAAAAGCGGCTGATGGCCGAAAACCAACCCACGAGTCCGGGCTCAATGCCCAAAACCGTGTTGCAGAAATAATCCAGCCTGCCAACCATATTGGAGACATGGCTTTGCCCCGCCAGGCCAATGGCATGCAGGCTCAGCTCCTCATTGGAGAGGCCGCCCTCCCGCCGCGGCGTGGGGTCCATTAAGCGCTCCATAAGCAGCTGCATGGCATCCTTTTTCTGTTCCATACGCTCCCCCTTTATGCGAAAAAAGAACGCATCCGGGCAAGCCCCAATGCGTCTTTTTTTGTATTATTCCACGGATTTTAGCGATTCCACCATGCTGATGGTTTTGAGTTTTCGGTGCATCATTACATTGACCAGCACCGTTAAGCCGATGGACATGAGGATGGCGTATATATAGCTGGTCCACTCAATATCCTTACCCAGCATAACCACGTTGATATCAACCACGGAGCTGATGATTTGGTGCAAAAAGCTGCCGCCCAAAACGCCAAGCCCAATGCCGAAAATGGTTAGGAATATATTTTCGCGGTACATATAGGAGGAGACCTCTCCATCCGTGAACCCCAAAACCTTAATTGTGGCAATTTCACGAATACGCTCGTTGATATTGATGTTGGAGAGGTTGTAAAGCACCACCAAAGCCAGGGCACCCGCCGCAATGAGGAAGACAATGATAACCAGGTTTAAGCTTTTAATGATGTTATCAAAGGTATCGATAATTTGCGTGGTGTAAACAACCGCTTTCAACGTGTTCAGCTTCATAAGCGAATCCGCCAGCTCATTTTTGGTGGCAACCAGCTGCCCGGAAGCCTGACTCTTGACGCTGTCGTCCAGCTTGGCGTAGGCACTGTTAAACTCCGGCGCGGCGCCGAAGGTCCGCTCATACAGCGTGCGGGACATGTAGACATAGTGGAAGGTGTAGTTTTCCACTATCCCCGCCACCGGCACGCGCACCTCCGAGTTATCGCTCAAGCGGATGAAAATTTCATCCCCGGGTTTGGCGTTACAGTGCTCCGCAAATTTTTCGGTGATCAGTGCGCCCTCATCCGTCAGCGTCGGCGCTTCACCGCTGTCGCGGTTCTTCAAGTTCACAAACTCCGAGAGCTTTTCATTCGTCTGCGGAACGAGAACGTTAATTTCTTTAAGCTTATCCTTATTTTCATCTGAGCTGCCGTTGAGCACCTTCATGTGGGTGAGCATCACGTCGCCCACGCGTTTATCGGATTTGATTTGTTTGATTACCGCGCTCTCCACATCGGGGTTTTCTTCCGCCTTCAAGACCAGCTGAATGTCAAAGTTAGAAATACCGTTGTTGCCGTATTGATAACCGATGATGGCACCAATGGAATCGCCCAGGCCGAAAGAGGCCAGCAGCAGCGCCGTGCTGCCCATGATGCCCGCAAGGGTCATAATCATGCGGCGTTTGTTACGAAACAGGTTGCGCACCGTAACCTTCATGGAAAAGTTCAGGCGCGTCCAAAGAAAGCCGATGTGCTCCAAAAACACGCGCTTCCCGGCCTTCGGCGCTTTGGGGCGCATGAGCTGCGCCGGCACGGTGACAAGCTCCTTGCGGCAGCCAAACACTGCGGCCACCACCGTGGAGCCCACGGCAATCAGGATGCCTGTTATGGCATAATTCGCCTGGAAGTTCAGCAGCACGTTCGGCATATCAAACATAATCCCGAACGCCGCCGTTACCGCAATAGGGATGGCGGTGAAGCCGACGCCAAGGCCAATGACCGAGCCAATCAAGCTCGCAAGCAGGGCGTAAACCACATACTTTGTGGCTATCGTGCGGGAACCGTAGCCCATGGCCTTCAAGGTGCCCATCTGTGTGCGCTCTTCCTCAACCATGCGGCTCATGGTGGTTAAACACACCATTGCCGCAACGGCAAAGAACACGAGCGGCAAAACCGAGCCGAGCGCCGCAACGTTGCCCGCATTATCGCGGTAGGTGGTGTAACCCGAAATATCGTTTCGATTGCCAATCATCCATTGGGCGGTGTCCAGGTTTGCCAGCTGCCGTTCACCGTAGTCAATCTCTTCCCGCGCGGCCGCCAGCTGGGCGTTATATTTTGCCTCTTCCTGGGCGATTTTCGCATCAATCGTTGGCGCGGCCTCCTGCGCCTGTTGGATTTGTTCGCGCTTTTTTTCAATTTCCTGCTGGGCTTTCAACTGCTCCTGCTGCAGCTTTAATTCGCCCACATCCAGTTGGTTCAAGCTGATACCCAGCTTATTGGCAGCAACCTCCAGCTGGTCGCGGTAATCGTCCAGCTTGCGCAGCTGCTCAATCATGGGGGTGGCCGCCTGGTATTCCTGCAGTTTTTGATTGTACAGAATTTTGGCCGCCGCAAGATCCTTTTTGCCCTGCTCCAGCTCTTGTTGCTGGGTTTTAATGTTGGGCGCCAGCAGCGCAATAGCCTCTTCCATCAAGCCGATTGCTGTCATCTGGCGGAAATTTTCCAGTAACGTAGTGTCAAAACCCAACGCTTTTAACTGTGTCATAATCAGCTCCGTCGGTTTATTCCCGCCGGTTAGCATTTTGGTAATGTTATCCACCTGGCTGAGCATCGCTTCGCCGGAGGCGATATCCTTTTCGCCCTGTTGTATCTGCACCAGAGCCTCGTCCAGCGCAAGCTTGGCGGCATTATATTTCTCTTCCGCACCCGGATTCTGCGCTTTCTTCGCCAGACCCTCCTGATAGAGCGCCTGTTTCGCCCAAAACTCCTGCATGCCGGCATCATAGGCGCTGCGGCCTTCCATAAGCTTTTGCTGCCCGGCGCTCAGGCCCGCGGTAAACTGCTTTTCGGCATCGGCAAGCAGGGCAGGGCCCTCTGTCGCGTAATATTTTACTTCCTCTGCCTGCTTGCGTGCGGCGGCAAGGCCTTCCGCCACCTGTTTTTCTTTTTCCGCAAGGGTGGCTTTACCCTGTGTGACCTTTGGCTCTATCTCCTTACGCAGCTGCTCACAGCGCACAGAGACGCGCTCATCCGCAATCTCCTGGATACGATCCGTAACGCTCTTGACAAAATTTTCGTAGTTCTCGGAATAAATTTCATGCTCCTCGGAGCCCTCCAGCTTAATATACAGCTGCGTGTAATAGTCCCGCTTAAACGCCTCATAGGGGGCATAGACGAAGGTGCCCAGCTTACCCGTACCGATGAGGGTGTTGCCGCGCTCAAAGGAAATATAGTTGGGGGAACGGATGATACCCACAATGGTCAGCTCCGTGGATTCCAGGGAGCCGCTCAAATCCTCGCGGTCGCCCACAAGGGTGATGGTTTTGCCGATTTCAAACTCCTCCGGGGTTGACAGCTCGCTCTTATCCACCACGCATTCATTGGGCGCATCCGGGTAATCACCCTCCAACAGCTGCAGGCGGTTCATGGCGGAGGCATCGTCTTCGTCGTACTCAAAATTCATGGATATCGCGCGGCAGGTAAACGCCGAGCCGTCAATATCCACCAGGCCTTGGCCATCCATATATAACAGGCCGTCCACAAATTTTGTGGGCATAATTGTTTGCACCTGCGGAATCTTTTGAATTTGATAAATGTCGCTATCCGTTAAACCAACGGTGGATAACACGCTGATATCCATCAAATTACTCTCGCGGAAATAGCGGTCAGCCGTTTCAATCATGTCCGGCTGCGTCGCCTTCATCCCGGCGAAAAAGCTGATTCCCAGCATTACGATTGCAATAATGGAAATGAAACGCGCCTTGGTATTGCGAATCGAACGCCATAAATCTGTCAGTAAAGCTCGGCTCATTACCACTCTATCCTTTCGACAGGCATCGGATTATCGTTAATCGCAATTCTGTGCACACGGCCGCTGCGCATGGCGATAACGCGGTTTGCCATGGGGGTGATGGCCTGGTTATGCGTGATAACCACAACGGTCATGCCCGTTTCGCGGCTGGTATCCTGCAGTAGTTTGAGAATCTGCTTGCCCGTGTTATAGTCCAGCGCGCCCGTAGGCTCGTCACAAAGCAGCAGCTTGGGGTTTTTAGCAAGGGCGCGTGCGATGGAAACGCGCTGCTGCTCACCGCCGGAAAGCTGGGAGGGGAAGTTGCCAAGGCGCTCGCCCAGGCCCACCTTTTCCATAACCTTGCGGGCATTCAGCGCCTTTTGGCTGATTTGCGTGGCCAGCTCCACGTTTTCCAGTGCGGTCAGGTTTTGCACCAGATTGTAGAACTGGAACACAAAGCCCACGTCGTAGCGGCGGTATTCGATCAGCCGCTTGCGGTCAAACTCCGTTACCAACTCGCCGGCAACGCGGATTTTCCCGTCGGTGCAGCCATCCATTCCGCCGAGCATGTTCAAAACGGTTGTTTTGCCGGCGCCACTGGGACCCACGACGATGCAGAATTCACCCTGCTCAATCTGAAAGCTGACATTATCCGCCGCCGGAATGACGATTTCACCCATGCGGTATTGCTTGCGCACATTCTCAAACTCAATAAAGGCCATTCATATAACTCCTTTAGTCTATCTTACAGGGTTCGGCAACGCGTTCCGTATCGCCGGAAACAGAACAGAATCCGTCCATTGTCGGTCTATTATACAATTCTATTCCCCTTATTGTCAATGCACAGCACACAGGAAACAGGGATATTTACATGGAGTTTTCATAATGTTCACGAATTTTGCCGATAGCTGCGCAAAAAACTGCTTAACGAATCGCCGACCCGCGCCAATTTTTCCACCTGCGGCAGGTAGACAATACGGAAGTGATCCGGCTCCGGCCAATGAAAGCCGCCGCCGTGCACCAGTAAAATGTGATGCTCCCGCAGAAAATCCAGCACAAACTGTTCGTCGTTTGTAATGCCAAACCGTTTGACATCAATTTTCGGAAAAATATAAAACGCGGCGTCCGGGCGCACGGCGCTCAGGCCCTCTGTCTGTTCAATGGCCTGGACGATGCAGGCGCGCTGCTCATAAATGCGGCCGCCCGGGGCGAGCAGGCTATCCGCCTCATTGCAATCCCGCAACGCCTGCTCAATAATAAACTGCGCGGGCATATTGGCGCAAAGCCGCATGGAGGCGAGGGTGTGGATGCCCTGGATATAGCCCGCCGCATGCTTCTTTTCGCCGCCCAGGCACATCCAGCCCACCCGATAGCCGGCCAGGCGGTGGGATTTGGACAGGCCGTTCATCGTCACCGTGAATAAATCCGGCGCGAGGGAGGCAAAGGCCACATGCTCCTTGCCGTCCATCACCAGGCAGTCATAAATTTCGTCCGCAAACACGGCAAGGGAATTTTGCCGCGCAAACTCCGCCAGCTCCAGCAACAGTTCCTTGGAATACAAAACCCCAGTCGGGTTGTTGGGGTTGATGAGGACGAGCGCCTTGGTGCGTGCGCTCACTTTTTTCCGCAAATCTGCAAGATCCGGGAACCAGTGCGCCTGCTCGTCGCAACGGTAATGCACCGCTTGGCCGCCCGCCAGCGTTGCCGCGGCAGTCCAAAGCGGATAGTCCGGCGAGGGAATTAAGATTTCATCCCCGGTATCCAGCAGGGCCTGCATGCTCAGGGAAATCAGCTCGCTCACGCCATTGCCGGTGTAAACATCGTCGACCCCCACATGCGGGATGCCTTTTTCTTTGCAGCGGCGGACAATCGCCTCCCGGGCGGAAAGCAGCCCGCGCGAGTGCCCATAGCCCTGTGCCTGTGCCGCATGGGCGGTAAAGCTATCCAGCACCGGCTGCGGTGCGGAAAAACCGAAGGCGGCGGGGTTGCCTGTGTTCAGCTGTAAAATTTCATGCCCCTGGGCGGCGAGGTACTCGGCCTCATCTAAAACCGGGCCGCGCACATCATAACCGACATAATCCAGCTTTGCGGATTTTGTTAATTCTTTCATCGTATTGCTACCATCCCTTCCAAAGCAAAAGGGGCAGACCCGGGCAATGTTACCCCAGCCTACCCCTGCTTTTTGTTTCTGGTCTAGCGTATGCTCTCCAGCATTCTGCCGTATTCCCGCATCATGGTTGACGCTGTTTGCGGCCCAACGGAAAGCAGCTCCTCATAGTGGTCATTCTTCTCGTCCGAGAACTTATAGACATCGCCCAGCATATCCGCGAACGCGACCGCGTGGTCGTTATCCGGCACAACATAGCCGAACTGGTCGTTCATCAAACCAAAGGCAAGCAGTTCTCTGCCTCCGGTCATGGATTCCATGCTCGGGAACGGCCACTCCGTCTTGTTCCAGGCCTCATTTGCCGGGCGCGTTCCACCAAAGGCAATTTCAGCGGAAAGCTCGCAGGGCAGCAGCACAACGGCAAGATTCTTACCGATTTCGCAATAACCGATTTCCGTGATGACAGAAACCTCATCCGGCCTGCCCGCCTGTGTCAGTGCGCCGTTGTTGGCAAACTGCAACTTCAAAAACACGGTCATCAATGGGTTATCTACTTCCAGATAAATTTCACGCGCACGGAAGTTGAGGATGGGGTCAACAAGTGTTTCGTTCGTGTTCGCCGTGATGCGCTTGAGGATTTCGGCAGCGTAAATTGTGATGCGCTCCACGTCCGTGTTTTCTGCCTTAATCCCAAGTCCGTCTGTTTTTCTGGTGATAGCGGCCTCAGCCCCCTGGAAGAATGCCGCGTTGGCGTTATACTGCTCACGCGCCAGCTTCACGATACGGCCGGGGTAATCCGCGCTGACGGTGGTGGTATCGCCGCCCATGGTCGTGGGGTGCACAGCCATATTGATTAGCCAAATTTCTTTGGATGCGGGGTTATCCGGAATAAAGCGGAAACGGTGCACGTTGGGGTCAAAGACCTCCGGCAGCTGCTTGTCACCGATTAAATCAAAGATATCGGTTTCATTGTAGAACAGCTTGCCGCTTTCCATATTATTCACGGCCTGGATGACCGTCTCTTTGCCGACTGCGAACAGCTTATCCATCAGCTTTTGGTTTTTCGGTGAAATCTCAGCCGTTTTGCCGGAAGGAATGAGGCTGAAATTCTTTTTAAACAAGTCACCCATGTTGGTGCCTGTGCCGTGGATATCCAGGCAGTAATGGGAGTGTGTGCAGGAAATATTAATGCCAATGATGCCCTTTTCTTTGGCAAAATCCTCCAGCAGCGAGCGGATATAGCGAATATCCGTACCGGTCAGGCCGAAGCCGTCCAGGGAGCAGAAGAGCACAGTACCCTTGCCCGCGTCCAGCGCAATGGCATTGAAGCGCTGGTCGTCACCCTGCGTTACCCCGGTGCATTTCTTATTATTAAAATAGCCCGCGAGATTATACCCGCCGTCCGCAACATCCTCGGGAATGACACTCGCCCCGGCGTAACCGGCGCGCCAGGCTGTCGCCGTCGGCTCATCCGCAAACACCTCAGTGCCGGTATACAGGTTTTTCGGCGTATAATTCGCCGTAGTGGGCAGGTTGCGGTCCGGAATCAGCTCCGCGATAAACTTGGCCAAGCTGCCGACCAGCAATGTGCCGTATTCAGAAAACACCTTGCCCTTGGTAAACTTGCGCTCCGCCTCGTCCGCACTTTTATGTATATGACGCAGCGGCTCTATCAGCGCCTTGGGCAGGTTGGGAGGCAACACATTGCGCACGTTAATGGTGTAGTCGCGCTTCACCTTTTCCGTAGCGGGCGGTGCTTTTGGCAGCGCCGTGTTCGCCGTTAGAATCATCGGAATGATGACAGCGGCGCAAATACCGAGGATAAACAGCAGTCTCTTGCCTTTTTTCATCTCTGACTCCCCCATTTAAAACTTAGAATAGCATCCTATAGTCTAGCCTATTTTTCACAGAAACGCAATCCCTTTTTATAGAAGAAAATACCCTGCGGCAAGCAGCGCAAGCATACACAGCAGCTGCAGCGCAAAACGCTCGAAAAAGGAACCGATTCTCATGCACAGTATGGGCAGGAACAGCAGCACGCGCACGGCGGCGTTTGTGGGTTTGCCCCGGTAAAACAACTCATAGCAGTTCATGCTGTCCTCCGTCATGGGGTGCAAATTGCACAGCAAGGACGTGCCCAGATAGAGCATGACGCAATGCACCACAAACAGCCAAACGTTTTCGCCCGGCAGCTCACCAAAATAAATGATGGCGGAAAATCCGGTTAAAAACAGCGGCAGGCCGAAAAACAAGTTGAACAGGCCCGGTATCAGGCAGAGCATCAGATTCTTTTTGCGGGATGCGCTGTAAGAATGCTCAATGTGGCCACAGCGTTCATCCAGGTTGAGGTAGGCGGCGTTTTCAATCGGCAGCTGCACAATGCGGCAGACAAAATGCTCCCACATCGCCTTCATAAACGCGCCCGGAAACGTCAGAACCTTACCGATTACATAAATCACATTCATACCACATCCCCCTTTTCAGAAAGGAATATATCCGCAGGCTGGATTTTGCCGTCAATGCAGTTTAGGACGTCCTCTTCCAGCGTTTGTCCATTCTCTTCCAAGGAGCTTTGAATCTGCTCGTATAATTCCTGCCCGCTTTCGCTCAGCGCGGCGCACAGGGCAAGCGTGTTCATCATCTTGACGGAGACGCTTTGCGCATTGTTCTGCGACGCCTGGGAGTAGGAATTGTATGCCGCCTCAAATGCATTGTCATAGTCCTTTTGCAGTAGCAGAATGATAGCCTCCTGGCGGCTGAGCTCAAAGGAGCTGACCTGCGCCTCGGCGGCGCGCTCCACGGCTTTTTTCGCCTCATCCAACTTATTCTGCCTGCGGTAAATTTCCGCCTGCAGCTCATATTGCACGGTGCTGCCGGAGTTGTACTGCGCGGCTTCGTCCGCAACGCGCAGGGCTTCATCAAATTTCTTTTGATACAAATAAACAGACGCCCTGGCGCTGTAAGCTAAATTGTTGTTGCGGTTTTGGGCTTTCAGGCGGTCACAATAGGCAAACAGCTGATCAAAATCGCCCATGGCCCAATAGCAGTTGATGTATTCATCCAAGTATAAATCCGTGCGTTCGGGATCCGCCTTTTCAATTTCTTTCAGCAGTGCAAGGCGCTCCTCATAGCCCACACCCGCACTGATGGAGATATTATATTTCCAATACGCCATATAAACAGGGGCATACTTCCCCTCTTTATTCAGCTCCTCCAGCTGCTTGAGCACCTCATCATAGGGGATATTCGCCGCGTCGACCTGCGCATAGGGCTCCTGCAGCTTGCTGACCGCCTCGTAGCTGGCATAAAAATCGTCATACACCTTGGCATAGCGCGCGGGCCTTGCATATAGCATGCCCTCCAATTGTTCCGCCTGGAACAGCTGCTTTGCATAGCTGCCCGCGCTGATGGGCGAGCTTGCCTTGGCAAGCGAATCCAGCCGGCGGAAGTCGGATTTGATGCCGTCCTGCACCAGAACGCGGCCGTTCAAGTTGCTGCTTACCTCAGTTATCAAATCAGACGCCTTCGTATAGGCATCCATCGCATCCGCATAGCGGTGCGTCAACTGATAAAAATCTCCCTTGAGCGAAGCGAACAGCGCGGGGGACTGCAGCACAAACATCCCCGCCGCCGCAAAGGAAAACACAATGATAACCGCAGCCATCACAACGGTTTCCCAACCGATTTTTACCTGTAGCATCTGTTCCTTGCACGCTTTACAATAGGGGGAGTCGCCCTCCCGCTCGTTTTCTGCGCAAGTGGTACAGCGCTCCTCCTCCGGAATGGTGTCCTCCGGGTCAAGCGGCTGTAAATCGCCGCCCTCCATGACCTCCTCCGCCTCCGCCGGGGTCAATTCCTCCAGCGAATCCAGCTCGGGAAATGCGTTTTCCTGCAAATCTGTTTCTGCGGATTTTACAATATCCTGCTCCTGCTCGGGCAGGTTTTGCTTTTCATCCAAGGTGTAACCTCCTTGTTGTTATAACTCAGCCCTTCTTTATTCAATTAGTTTACCATTTCCTTCCGCAAAAAACAATCAAGAAATAAAATTCTTCACAAAATGCTGCATCACGAGCACTGTTTTTTCCACTGCAGGGCCTAAAAACTCCAAAAAGCTCACGGGGGCGTCGCCGTCCGCATTGTCGGAAATGGCGCGCAAAATGCCACAGGGTGTTGCGTTGATGTAGCAGACCTGTGCAATTGCAGCCCCCTCCATTTCACAGCAAAGCGCCGCAAAAGTGCTGTGAATCCATTGCTTTTTCGCGCCGTCATGAATAAATTGGTCGCCGCTGGCCACGGTTCCCAAATGGCCGGTGACTCCGGCGGCTTTTACACTGTCTAAAAGCAGAGCCTGTACGCTCTGGGCGCAAGGCAGAGAAATAAGGTTCAGCCCGGAAATCATGCCCGGCGCGTCACCCAAGGAAACTGTATCCATATCATGCTGCACCGCGTCCCGCGCGACGACGATATCGCCGATTGCGATGCCCTTAGCAAGGCAGCCGGCTACGCCGCAGTTGATAATGGCGGACGGGCGGTATTGCAGTATCATCGTCTGTGCGCACAGGGCGGCATGCACCTTGCCGATGCCGCAGGCTGCGATGACAAGCTCCTGCCCCGCAAGAGTGCCGCTTTGAAACGAAATGCCGCTGATGCGCGTTTCCTCTTTGTGCTCCAACAGAGCCTGCAAGGCCTCCACCTCCGCCTGCATCGCGCCGATAATACCAATCATACTGTTTCCTCCTGTGTTGTGGGGTAGGCAAAGCCGCCGTCCGATTGCCGCAGCGCGGCAAGGTAACGCATCGCCTCTTGTTTGGCATCCTCCAGAGAGAGGTTTTGATAGTTGCCGCACTCCTTGCGCGTCCCGCCGAATATAGGACCTTCATAGGCGAGAATCTGCTCCAGCGTCCCAAGCACAAGTTCCCGCACCCGCTGCGGCTCAGCGCCGCGCACCAGCAGATAAAAGCCGGTCTGGCAACCCATGGGGCCGAAATACAGGATATCCTGCGCAAGGGAAGAGTTGCGCACAAAGGTGGCAAACATATGCTCCATCGAGTGCATGGTGCGGTTATCCATATAATCCCCGGCGTTTGGCCTGCGCGTGCGCAAATCATAGGTAGTGACAGCGCCGTCCATCCGTGAGATATACAGCCCCGGTACAATCGTATCATGGTCAACGGTGAAACTGGCTATGCGTTCCATTTTAAACTAGCTCCTTTACAAGTACCGTCTTAGGCGATTGCAAAAGTCCCGGACGCGCAATGCGCGCTACTACATGTTGCAGAACTCCATGTTGGCATGTGCATATGTTGTAGGGGCGGCCATCGGCCGTCCACTGCTGCGCATATTTCGCAATTGCCTAAAGTACCGTCTGTCAATCAACAAACCACTGATACCAGCGGTACAGCGTTCTTTGCAGCGGGCTGACCGTATCCACACGGCTCAGGCTGTCGATACGCTCCATCTGCGTTTGATAAAACTCATGCGTCCATTGCTCGGTCTGCATCAGACCAATCGGGGTGCCGTGGTCACCGCGCAGGGTGGGGTAAACCATCCATTGACCCTTTGCCAAAGTTGTTTCGTCAAAGGGGATTTGCTCCGCATTGGAGGGCGCGGTTTCTGAGACCGTGTTCACAAGGCCGTCATTCGGCAACCAGCTGGAATCAATGGGGATATCTGTTTGCTTATTGACAGAATACGCGCCCATCATCGCAGCGGGAACGCGCAGGGGG
Organism: Oscillospiraceae bacterium; assembly: GCA_031549535.1. Lineage (GTDB taxonomy): Bacteria > Bacillota > Clostridia > Oscillospirales > Acutalibacteraceae > JAVBPP01. The sequence continues at coordinate 30,858 of JAVBPP010000009.1, read as the reverse complement.
AGCATCATTTCATCCGTCCCCACGCGCCTGCTGCCGGAATCCTTTGTGCCGTCCACCGGCAGGGAGAAATAGTAAGCCTGCGGCAGCGTGTGAATCCGCTCGTTCAATTCCTTTGCACCGTGCAGGGTCAAATCGTAATACGCATTATCCTTTGTTGCGGAAAGCTTGATGATATCGTCCAGGCTCTGGCCTTCCAGCAGGGAATCCGCACTCACACCGAAGTTCCCCAGCGCTCCCTCCAAGGCTTTCCCTATGTTGGTCTCACGCAGAAAGCCGAGCCCCTGCATGAGGGAACCAATCAGCTTTTCGCCCCCGCCCACGGTATAGAGCAGCGTAGTGCCGTTATGCGGCGCGGCCAAGGCCGTGACGGAATAGACCCACTCCGCCTTGCCGCCCTCGAACAGTGGGGAGCAGCCCTCGCCGGAGGCCTCCTGCTCCGCCTTATCGCCATTGGCGAGCAGCTCGGAAAGCATGCGGGAGCTTGCGCCGCCGAAGCTGTGGCCGATGAGGTTGATTTTAATCAAACTGCCGTGCGCATCCTCTTCCCCCCACTGCGGCACAAGCGCTTCGGTGTAGGCTTCCCCATAGCGCGGGTGGCCAAACTGCTTGGCGTGCGCCTCACCGTAATCCACCGTGGTTCCGGTCAGCGCGCCGTAAAGCTCACAGGCTCTGTCCCAAGCGCTCGCCGCCGGGCTGCCGGAGGGGGCGCAGCAGGTATAGCCCTGCTCCTTGAGCCAGGCCATCAAGTCGCTCGTCCCCCCACCCCAGTAGTTGACCGGGAGCAGGGAATTGCTCTTCTCCCCCCAACCGTTCAGTCCGTGGACAAACACATAGGGGTAAGTGGTGGGCACATGTTTGGTGAACAGCGCCTCCTGCGGACCCTCCGGGTCTTTCAGCGGGGCGATTTGGTTGTTGACAAAGGCCGCCAACAGGGCAAAAATCACCGCCAGCGATACCAGTGATACCAGTGTGCGCAGCAACGCCCGTTTGTGACGCACAAAAAAGTTTGTCTGTTTCGCCGCTTGCTCCTCAGCGGCGGCAAGCGGCTCCTCCTCCGGGAGCGCCGCTTCCTCTTGGAGCACTTCCTCTTGGAGCGCTTCCGCCCCGCTCAACAGCGCATCGACAGAAATGTCAAAAAACTGCGCCAGCTGGGGCAGCAGGTGGATATCCGGGCAGGAGAGGTCATTTTCCCATTTGCTGACCGCCTGGGAGGATACACCCATCGCAGAAGCCAGCTGCTCCTGTGTTAAATTCTTCTGTTTGCGGTAGTCCGCGATTCGTTCGCCCAATGTCTGTGCCATGGTATAGCGCTCCTTTTTCTATGATACTTCCATCATAATCAAACTGCGGCAAAAAGGCCAGCATCCGTACGTTGTTAACGCCCAACCATTGGTTGCGCGGGCGGTTGTATTGTTGCAATGTCCTATTGCTACATATTCTCTACCGTTGGAATGCCCAAAACATCCATATGCATCTCCAGCAGGCGTTTCACCAGCACACAAAGCGCCAACCAGGCCTGCTTCTGCCCGGCGTCCTCGGCGTTCAAGATATGATTATCATGGTAAAAACGGGAGAACAGGGAGGCGAGATTGAAGGCGTTTTCACAAATATAATTCGGCGCTTTTTCCGCGAGGGCACGCGTAAACAATTCTCCGCTGTTTAACATGGCCAGAAACAGTTCCCGCTCCGCGTCCGTGTAGATCGTTTGGGCGGGCTGCGCATCCTTCAGGGCAAACTCTGCTTTTTTCAGGATGGAGTTGATGCGGGTAATGGTATACAGAATATATACGCCTGTTTTACCCTCAAAGGCGAGGAAGCGATCCAAATCAAAGATATAGTCTTTGGTTGGATGGTTAATCATATCGCCGAATTTAACAGCGGCAATGCCCAGTTTTAAGGCCGTGTCCTCCTTTTGCTCCGCGCTCACATATTCGGAGCTGTTCAGTTTATCTGCCGCAGCATCAACGGCGGTTTGCAGAAAGTCGCCCAGCTGCATCACGCCGCCATCCCGAGTTTTATAGGGCTTGCCGTCGCTGCCGTTCATGGTGCCGAAGCCCAGATGCACCAGTTCTGTTTCATCGGGGACGAGCTGCGCTTTCCTCGCGCAGCGAAACAGCTGCTCAAAGTGCAGCGCCTGCCGCTTATCTGTCAGGTACCAAATGGCCGCAGGGGTATAATCCGCTTCACGCCTGTAAATGGTGGCAAGGTCAGTAGTGGCGTAATTGCTGGCGTTATCGGATTTTTTGACAATAACAGGCGGCACCGGAGCCTTATCTCGTTCCTCCTCCACGTCAACGACCAATGCCCCGTCACTCTCCCGCAGCAGGCCTTTGCCCTGCAGCACTTCCATCAGCGCGGGGATGTCCGCATCCGCATCGCTCTCCCCAAGCCACAGGTCAAACGTCGCGTTCAGCTTGCTGTAATTCTGCTTCATATCCAAAACAGAAACGCGCATCATCTCCTGCCACAGCGCGTAATAACCCGGCTTTTTGTTTTGCAGGGCAAGGGTTGCCTCGTTGGCAAGCTTCTTAAAATCCTCATCCTCTTTACTCTTTTTACTGGCGAAGGGATATACCTCGCTGAGCAGCTCCACCTGCAATTCCGGCACGGTGTCCCGCGCGGGGTCAAAATCGGAAGCAAAGCAGCGCCAGTGCGGATTACGCAGTTGCAATTCCGCAATCACAAGCCCCATTTGCAGGCCCCAGTCGCCCAGATGCACATCGCCCAGGGCGTTGTAACCCATGGCGCGCGCCAGGCGCTTGATGCTCTCGCCGATAATGGCGGAACGCAGATGGCCGATATGCAGCGGTTTTGCCACGTTCGCCCCGCCGTAGTCCACCACAACGGTTTTTCCTGCGCCTGTCTGCGGAACGCCCAAGTGCGCATCCTGCGCCAGTTCATTGACGGCTTGCAGCAGGAACGCATCCGTCATGCTCAAATTCAAAAAGCCGGGCATGACCGCCTCCGCCCGCATAAACGCCGGATTTTGGGATAAAATAGCGGCGACCTCAGTTGCAACGGCAATGGGCGCTTTTTGATACAGCTTTGCCGCCCGCATTGCGCCGTTGCACTGATACTGGCACAGATCCGGGCGGTTGGAGACCGTAACGCCGCCCAACGCGCCGTCATAGCCGCAGTCCGCAAACGCCTTTGAAACCAGACCGGTTAAATAGGTTGTGATTTGCTCCATAGTTGTACAAACCTTTCTTTTGCCACAAAATTCTATTTTATAGTATACCATAATTCCGCAAAAACACAATCTCCCACCGCCGATAGCGCGCGGCGAAACGTAATTTTGTGACATATCACAAAAGCAGCGCTTGAAAAATTACAAACTTTTCGGGAATTGCAAGGGAATCCGCTTTACAAAAGCCGGAATTCGTGCTATACTGACCCATACTTGTGCAACAAAAGCGCAAGCCTTGCCCGATACGCGGCCTTGGGACTGAACCGCATTGCGGTATTCACCTGCCCAACGCTGGGTTTTGCGGCGAATTATTTAAATGAGGTGAAAGACATGACACAGGAAGAAAAAACCGCTATCATGCAGCAATACGCGCTGCACGAGGGCGACACAGGCTCCCCCGAGGTGCAAATCGCCGTGCTGACCAAGCGCATCAACGATTTAACCGGCCACTTGAAAGAGCATAAGAAGGACCATCACTCCAGACGCGGTCTGTTGAAAATGGTCGGTCACAGACGTAACCTGTTGCAGTATTTAATGGATAACGACATTGCGCGTTACCGTAAAATCATTGCAGAGCTTGGCATCCGCAAATAAGCAAGCCGCGGGCAGGCAGATTTGTTCTGTCTGCCTGCTTTCGTTTTTGTATCCACCAAAACGGTGTATTGGTTTTAGCAGTGAATCGGCAGCCTGAGCCTGCCGTTCGGGCTGTGGATTTATTGCTAAGCCTGTGCCGTTTTGTGGAAATATATTGTGTTCGAAAGGAATTCAACATGTTTGAAGCATTCAGAAAGTTCGAAACCACCATAGCGGGACGACCCTTTGTGGTGGAAGTCGGCAAAATGGCACAGCTCGCGGGCGGCGCCTGTATGGTGCGCTACGGCGAAACCAACATCCTGTGCACCGCAACCATGTCCGCGAAACCGCGCGACGGCATCGACTTCTTCCCCCTCTCGGTGGACTTTGAAGAAAAGCTCTATTCCGTGGGCAAAATCCCCGGCTCCTTCCAGCGCCGCGAGGGCAGGGCAAGCGAAAAGGCAACCCTCGCCTCCCGCGTAATCGACCGCCCGATTCGCCCCCTGTTCCCCAAGGATATGCGCAATGACGTGGGTGTTGTGGCAACGATTATGTCCGTTGACCCGGACTGCCAGCCCGATGTTGCGGCAATGCTGGGCGTATCGATTGCAATCTCTATTTCTGATATCCCGTGGGACGGCCCGATTGCGGGTGTATGCGTTGGTTTGGTAGACGGCGAATACGTCATCAACCCCACCGCGGAGCAGCGTGAAAAGACCCGCATGTCCGTAACTGTTGCTTCCACCGGCGAATTGGTCGCGATGATTGAGGCCGCCGCAAATGAAGTAACCAACGATGAAATGTTTGACGGCATTATGTTCGCCCACAAAGAAAATCAGCGCCTGGTGGCCTTTATTCAGGAAATCCGTGACGCGGTGGGCAAGGAGAAAATCGACTTCCCGTCCAACGACCCGGATCCGGCGATGTATGAAGCCATTCATAATTTTGCAATCGAAGATGTACGTTTTGCGCTGGATACGGACGACAAGCGCATCCGGGACGAGCGTTTGAAGCCCGTTTATGAAAAGGTACACGCTGAGTTTGACGCGCAGTATCCGGATCAACTTGATAAGATTGAGGACTGCCTGTACAAGCTGCAAAAATATGTGGTGCGCCGTTGGCTGCTGGATGACGGCAAACGCGTGGACGGCAGAGGGATTGATGAAATCCGTCCGCTTGCCGCTGAAATTGATTTGCTTGACCGCGTGCACGGCTCCGGCATGTTTACCCGCGGGCAGACGCAGGTGCTCACCGTCACAACGCTCGGCACCATGCGCGACGCGCAGATGCTGGACGGCATTGACAACGAAGAAAACAAACGCTATATGCACCACTATAACTTCCCCTCCTTCTCCGTGGGCGAGACCAGACCCTCCAGAGGCCCCGGCCGGCGCGAAATCGGCCACGGCGCACTGGCTGAAAAGGCGCTCGTGCCCGTTATCCCCAGCGTGGAGGACTTCCCCTACAGCATCCGCCTGGTTTCTGAGGTAATTTCCTCCAACGGTTCCACCTCTCAAGGTGCGATTTGCGGTTCCACCCTGTCCCTAATGGCGGCAGGCGTTCCGATTAAGTCACCGGTAGCGGGCATTTCCTGCGGCCTTGTGACCGAGGGCGACCGTTTTATGACCATGGTGGACATTCAGGGCTTGGAAGACTTCTTTGGCGACATGGACTTTAAGGTTGCGGGCACCCATGATGGCATCACCGCAATTCAGATGGATCTTAAGGTGCACGGCCTAACCCCCGCGATTATCCGCGAGGCTCTGGATAAAACCTTGACCGCCCGCCTGTATATTTTAGACGACATCATGCTGCCCGCCATTCGCGAGCCGCGTGCGGAGCTCTCCAAGTATGCGCCCAAGATGCTCACCACCCAAGTGCCGGTGGAAAAAATCAGCGAAGTCATCGGCAAGCAGGGCAAAGTCATTCAAAAGATCTGCGCCGAGTGCAACTGTAAGGTTGACGTGGAAGAGGATGGCTCCATCTTCATCAGTGCCATGGATTTGGCGGACGCCGAGCGCGCGCTGCTCATGATCCGCACCATCGTGGACGACCCGGAAGTCGGCTCCATTTATAAGGGTGTTGTCACCCGCATCATGGACTTTGGCGCGTTTGTGGAAATTGCCCCCGGCAAGGAAGGGCTGGTGCACATCAGCCATCTGGACGTGAAGCGCACGGAAAAGGTGGAGGACGCGGTCAATATCGGCGACGAAGTCATTGTCAAGGTGCGTGAAATTGACGACCAGGGCAGGCTGAACCTCTCCCGCCGCGACGCCCTCATCGAAGTAAAAGGCCTTGTGCCCGAAAACACAATTTCCGATGCCCCCCGCCGCCCCGCCCCGCGCAGGGATGGCAGAGATGACAGACGCCCGAGACGATAGGTAATACCAATATACAAAGAAAGCGTAGATAAAAAATTTGCAAAAAAGCCATACAGAAAAGCTTTTCCTTGATTTTTTATGACGCTTTCTAATGGATATTGGTATAATACCAATATCCAAGGATTGGTACAATGCTCTCAAAAGCACACCCCCGGAATTCGATTCCGGGGGTGTTTGTTTTAGTGCGTTATTGTATTAGAAAACGTTCGAAAACCTATGCTGCACTTCCATCTACTCGTTTCACGCGCCGCAACACAAGAAGCAGAACAAGGAACAGCAGCATAAGCGCCAAGCCGGCCACAAGATAGGCCTGCAACGGGTTACTCTCCGGTGCCTGGACGGCAGCCACGGCAGGATTGGCATTGTTTGCTGCCGCTTTCTGCTCCATGGTCACCTGCAGCGCCTGGCTGCTTTGAACCGCCTGTTCCGTCTGCTGCGCGGCCGTGGTTTCCCTTGTCTGCGAAACGGGGGCTTGCCTTGTCTGCGCCTGTGTCATTCTTGCCAGGGGCGCGGCGGTTACGGTCAACGCAATCGTTTTGCTGACGGTGACGCCGTTTTGTGTGAAGGTCAGGCTGATGTTCTGCGTTCCGGGTTCACCCGCCGTAATGCGCAGGTCATACATTTGCGCTTGATATCCCACATTTTCATGCGCTTCGCTGTAGTTCCCGTCTACAAACGTAATGCTGCTCTTTGTGTCCAGCAGCGTCCTGGCGCCGCCGCGTTTTTGTAAGCTGACATCAGCGCCGCTCACCTGCAGGTTTGTGCCCTCCGGCATGGCAATGGTGCGCACGGAGAAGCTTGCCGTTTGCCCGGCTTGCAAGCTTAATTTTGCGGGGATATTCGGCATAATCTCGGGCTTGATATCGTCCACGCGCCAAATCTGGCCGCCTGCAAACGGGTTCGCGGTGCAGGCAAACAGGCCGTATTTGGTCGGGAGCAAAACGCGCCCGCCGTAGTTTTCATCATAGCCGAAGCCGTCCACCGTCACGGGGGCAAAGTTTTTGCCGTCTTCACTGACGAACAAGTCAAACCCGCCGGGGTTGCTGCTCTCGGTGTATTTGGTCAGGGAGAGCAGAAGCGGCAGCGCCTCCATGATACCCTTTATCACCGTTCCGGATTGGGTAATCAATGCCTGGAACAGGGAGACCAGGGAGGAAATGATTTTAGAAATATCCGGCAGCACAAAGGCGGAGGGGGCGAGAGCCGTCGTCAAAGCAGACTGGATGCCCTGCGTGCTTGTAATGCCACTTTCGTAGATGCCATTCATCGCCTTGCCGATACCTTGTGCGGCCAAATCGCTTTGCATAGTGCTCATCCCGGCGGTAAGGAAGCCGAAGGCATTCATAACCGCTTGCAGATAGGGCATCAGCGGGCTCAGGCCGCTGCCCATGGCGCTGGCAATCGTGGTGAGAATCAGTGTTACCTGCTCTTTTTTGAATACGCCCAAATCCCAGGTGCTGGCATAGAGCTTCCCATTGTGCTCGGCCATCCACCAGATGTATTGGTTGAAGGAAACGTTTTCGGCGTTTTGATTGCCTGTAAAGAAGCCGGCGCGCTGGTTGCCCACCATGGGCACGGCCTTATCCGCCTTATCTTTGGCAACGAACTTGCCGGCTGTATCGCCGACAACGACCTCCCATTTGTCGTTTGTGTCAAAGCGATAAATCTGCGCGGGGCAGAAAATGTCGTTAAACGCCGCGTCCGCATTGCCCATAGCCATGTTGCCCAACAGCAGCGGGCCGCTGGCAAAAGTGGAAACATACACATAGTCCTTGTCAAAGGAAACGCTGTGGAAGGGCGACGCCATAACGTTCCCCGCAATGCCCATGCCGCGCGGATATTTGGCGCTGGCATTGCTGCCCACGGTCTGCACAATATCGTAGCCGCCGGCCTTGGGCGTCAGCTTATAAACCGTAAAGCCTGCGTTGGTGGCAAACACATAGATGCCGCCGTTGAACGGGAGCATATCCCAAATATAAGTTTTGCCCGCGTAGGAGCCGCCGGAAGAAGGCTCAAACGTTGCATCCTGCTCCAAATCCGCCAGGAGTGCCCAGCCTGTAGCCTTTGCGCCCTGGGTGGGTGTCAGGTTTTCCAGGTTTTCGCCGTCCGTGACATAAATTTTAGAATCAAAGGTGCCCACATAGAGCTTGCCGTCATACACACAGGCGGAGCGAAAATACTCCGGAGCCGCACCGTTCACGCCCTCCAGGCCAACATCCACCTCGTCCTCCGGCAGGTAGTCCCACATGACGATTTCCGGTGTATCACCTTTTTTAAAGTCCGGAGCAAAGCGCAGGATGATGGAATAATTATACGCCGGTTTGTTTGTTAAGCCCGCGCAAACATAGAGGTAGCCCTTGTAAAGAATCATTTTGCGGTAACCGTTGATGGCGGGGTTCTCATACACCAATTCAAAGGACGCATCATCGTCAGCGGCCTTTTGGCGATAAATTTTACCCGCGCTGTCCGCTGCCCTATCCGGCAGGCCGGAGAACTTGCCCAAAATTGAGGCAAGCGGATTGTCGCTCTGCCCGAGCAGGGTTTGCCCCATGTCGCGGTTCATGCCGACCCAGAGGTAATCCGCGTCTGTCTGCTCAAACAGCTGGGAGCACCAGGCGTAGCTGTTATGCAGGCCAATTTTGGGGTCGCTGTCAATGCCGTCGACCTTGTCGAAGTTACCGGGGTTTGAGATTTTTTGCGCCGCAAAAGCGGGAGTGATGGACGTGAGTAACAGTATTGCAACCAGAAAGAGTACCATAGTAGTGCGCGATAAATATTTTCGCATAAGTTGGTTTCCTTTCTATTTTTTTTAGAGTATAGCATCCTAGCGCAAAAATATCAACTTAAATACTGTTTGTTAGCAAACTGTTAAGAATGTATGCATCACGCCTGTTTTGTAATGGTATGGGTGCCGCCCTTGAGCTGCTGCACCGCGCCGCCGTAATGGAATTCCGCCGTACAGCCCTGGGGTACGGTGACGCGGAACACGATACTGTCGCCTTGATATTCCCAGCCGGATTCCAACAGGCCGTGGCGGGTTTCAATGGATGCTTTGGCGAACTGCAGGCGTCTATCCGGCAGCGGGCGGAACTCCGTGTGGGCAAAGCCCGGTGCCTGCGGGCTTGGGTTGATGCCCGCAACCACGCCATAGAGCCAATCCCCCACCGCGCCGTAGGCATAGTGGTTGAAAGAGGTCATGCCGGGGTCCTGCATGCTGCCGTCCGGGCGCATGGAATCCCAGCGCTCCCAAATCGTCGTCGCGCCCATGGTGATGGGGTAGAGCCAGGAGGGATATTCCTTGCGCAGCAGGAGGTTATAGGCGTCCTCGGCATAGCCGTTATCGGAAAGGGCGTGCAGCAGATAAGGCGTGCCCACAAAACCGGTGGTCAAATGCCCCACCTCTCTCACAAGCTCCGCCAGTTGGGCGGCCGTCTCCTGCGCATCATCCGTAAGCCCGAAATACAGCGCAACACAGCAAGCCGTCTGGGAGGGCTGTTTCATCCTGCCCGCCTTCATATAACGTTTGCGGAACGCGGCACCGATGTTTTCCCGCAGCAGCTCATATTCCTCCATGTTTTTGCCCAAAACCTGCCCTGCCTTGACAAACAGGGAGGTGGAATAGTAGAAATACGCGCTGGCAATGAGCTTTTTATCCGTACCCGGGCGCCGCTTTTTGTTGTCAAGCGCGAGCCAATCGCCGAAATGGTCGCCTTTGACCCACAGATAACCCCGGGAGTTCTGCTGCATGTATGCAATCCAGCTGCGCATGGAGGCAAACTGCGCCTGTAGAATTTCCTTATCCGCGTAGCTGAGATACATCTGCCAGGGGCAAATCACTGCCGCATCGGACCAGGCGGCGGAACCGCCCCCGCCGATGGCATTGGGGATGACATGCGGAACGGAGCCGTCTTCGTTTTGATCCAGCCGTAAATCTGTCAGCCACTTTTTGAAAAAACGGTTGACATCATAGTTATAAGAGGCCGTGCGCACAAACACCTGCGCGTCCCCCGTCCAGCCCAGGCGCTCGTCGCGCTGCGGGCAATCGGTGGGCACATCCAAAAAGTTGCCCTTCTGCCCCCAGATAATATTGTGGAACAGCTGATTGAGCATGGGGTCGGAGCAACAAAATTCGCCCGTGCGTTTCATCTGCGAATGGACGGCAATGGCTGTGAAATGTTCCAGTTTCACTTCGTCCGGCCAACCAATCAACTTAATGTAGCGAAAGCCGAAAAAGGTCAGCAGCGGCTTGTAGGTATGCGGCTTTCCGTCGCAGGTGAAGCTCAGCTCCGCCTTGGCACGGCGGTAGTTTTCCGTGTAGAGGTTACCGTCCTGATCCAGCACCTCCGCATGCTTGATGACGGCCTTGTCGCCCGGTTTGCCCTGGATGGTAAACTCCACATAACCGGTCAGATTTTGGCCAAAGTCAATGACTGTTTCACCCGCGGGGGTGCGGATTAGCTCCTGAGCGGGCAAACGCTCGTGCTCCGTGATGCTTTCGCCCTGCTGCGCGGTCAGAATATCCGTGTCATGCGCCACAATCTGCGCCTGCTGCGCCTGCTGCGGCGGGAGCGTTGCGTCAAAATGCTCGCCGTTATAGATGTTGTTATACACAACGGGGCTGCGCTCCACGCTCCAGGAGTCGTCAGTGACTATTGTTTCCTCGCTGCCGTCCGCATAGCTGAGCTTCAACGCGGCGATGATTGCCGTATCCTGATAGCCCAAAAGCGCGGCTGCCTCGTGCGGGCGGCTCAAAAAGCGCCAGCCCTTGCCCAGGGTGATGGCAAGGCAGTTCTCTTTTTGCAGCATGGCGCTGACGTCATAGCGCTGCAACTGCACGCGGTTTGCGTAGGAGGTCCAGCCGGGCGCGAGGATGAAATCCCCCACGCGCTGCCCGTTCAGCTGCGCCACATAGACCCCCAGCGCGGAAATTTCCAGCTCCGCGCTTTGCAGCGGCTTTTCCGCCGAAAAACGTTTTTGAAAGAGCATGCCTTCATCTGTGCCGCCGATGGTGCTGCGAATCCAGTTTGCCTGCTTGATTGCCTGCGTCATAGGTATAACCATCCTTTATTTTTATTCTCGCTCCCATTGTATGGAAATCAAAAATAAAATACAAGCATTTTAACAAATTATTTTTCGCCTTTTTCGCCCCTGTTTGGGGAAAAGCGACAACGGCCTTTGACAGGATTTTCGTGTGCGCAGGACTATACTGTACGGTACACCACTAAAAGGGGAGGGATATACCCATGGAACGCGCCAAGCCCGCCGCGCAAACTGTGCATACAAACCGAAATCTGCCCGCCGCGCTGGGCGGGTTTGCGCTCGCCTGCCTGCTGGCGCAGTCCCGGGCTCTGGGCCTTGTCTCCCCCTTCGCGCTGGCTTTGGTCGCCAGTGTGCCTTCCGGCACGCTGCTGCTCACCGCCTCGGGCGCGGCGCTGGGCTATGCGTTGGTTTTGGAAGGGCCTACGGCAATTTTGCGCAGCGTGATTGCAGTGATTGCCGCGGCCATGCTCCGGGCGTTCGGCTCGCGTACCCTCCCCCAGCGTTTACAGACCCTGGCCTCGGGCGCTATCGCCTTCGTCTGCTCCGCCGCCACGGCATTCACCGTCTTGCTCTCCCAGAATTTCCCGCTGGGCAGTGTGCTGCAGTATACGAGCGAAGCGCTGCTCTCCGGCGGCGCGGCCTGGTTCTTCAGCCAAACACTGACCGCCGTGCAAGCAGGCGGCCTGTTCACCCGCCATAAACGCACGGAGCTGGCGGGGCTTGTGATATTCGGCTGTGTGCTGCTCTCCTCCCTGGGAGAGCTTGTGATATGGAACGTGACGCCCGCGCAGATTCTCGGCGCCTTCTGCCTGCTCTGCGCGGCGCAGACAACGCGGGAGACGGGCGGCAGCATTGCGGGCATCTCCATCGGCATTGCCCTGTATGCCGCGAACCCCTCCGGCAGCCTGCTGGCTGTGTTTTGCATCGGCGGGCTTTTGACAGGGCTTTGCGCCCCGTTGGGGCAGCTGGTGAGCGCGGCCGTGTTTTCCTTCATCTGCGCCGTTGCAGCCCTGGCGGACGGCAGCGCCGAATCCGTCGCCCTGCTGTTTGAAACAGCGGCGGCGGCGGCCGTATTTGTCGCCCTGCCGAAGCAATGGTTCCGCGCTGCGGCGGACAGGCTGTCGCCCCGGGACGCCGCGCCGGCAAAAGACGCTGCAGTTCCGGACGCAAGCGCCCGCCTAATTGCGGCCTCCCGCGCGGTCAGCGAGGTGAACCGCTGTGTCATGCAGGTTGCTGAGGGCTTGGAGCAGGAAGGCGCGGCGCAATCCCATCCCAAATGGACCGACTTGCAAAACAAAGTGTGCCGGGGCTGCGAGGGTTTTGACTACTGCTGGGGTGAAAACAAGGCCGCCATGGCACAGGGGCTGAAGCAGGTGCTCTACGAGCTGCGCGCGCAGGGGCACGTTCTGCCGGAGAGCTTCCCCCCGGAGTTTCGCTCCAGCTGCCCGCGCACGGCCGAGCTATCTGTTGCGGCAAACCGTTTGCAGCTGGAGCACAACGCCAAGCGCAGCGCCTATTTACGCTCCGTGCAGCTGCGCGAGGTGGTGACAGAGCAGTTTGATGCAACCGCAGAGCTGCTGCGGGATATGGCCGGGCAGCTGCAGGAGGAGGAGAACGAGCCTGCGCAGCCTATATCGTACCTATTCCGCCTGGGTAGCGCACAGCGCACGCCGGAAACACAAACGCTCTGCGGGGACTACTACGCCTGCTCGCAGGACGAGCAGGGGCATGCCGTCTGTGTGCTGAGCGATGGCATGGGCACGGGCGGACGCGCGGCGGTGGACTCCACTATGGCAACGGAGCTATTCCTCAAGCTCACACAGGCGGGGCTGCGTTTTGAAAACGCCCTGCACTTTGTCAACTCCGCCCTGCTCATCAAATCCCCGGAGGAATCACTTGCCACGCTGGATATCCTCAGCATAAACCTGCGTAGCGGGCGCACGGATTTTTTCAAAGCCGGGGCGGCGGCCTCGTTGCTGCGCCGCAAGGGCAGGGTCTTTCTGCAGGAGCAGCCCTCCCTGCCCGCAGGCATCCTGCGCAGCATTCGTTTTGCCCACAGCAGCACGGTTCTGGGCGCGGGAGATATCGTTCTGCTGGTTTCGGACGGCGCTATCCCGGAGGACAGCCGCGCACTGCTGCAGCTGCTGCGGAACTGGGAGGGGGACGATATGAACGCCCTCGCCGGGCAGGCGGCTGATTTCGCCCGGCAAAACGGGCAGGCAGACGACATCACGGTGATAGCGGGGATGCTGGTTGCGGCAGAGGCCAAGTGATGTTGTCAGATTGCTTCTATTTTTCTTTTTATTTGTGCTATACTTCTATTGTGTAGCACAATTTTTTATTTTTCACACAACGTTTTGCGCTCTTGAATTGTTTTCTTTATGCAGGAGGGAGGAACCGACTTGCAGCAAGCTTTATTGCGTACGAATGAAGAATTGCATGAACTGTATCTGCGGCATGTGAACACGGTGTATCGGGTGTGCTTTCTTTACACCCGCAATGCCGCCGATGCTGAGGATTTGGTGCAGACGGTGTTTTTGCGCCTGATGACACGCGGCCCCGCCTTTACGGGCACAGAGCACGAAAAGGCCTGGCTGCTGCGCACCGCGATGCACCTTTGCATCAACCACAACAAGCATTGGTGGCAAAAAACGTTGGGCAGCGCAGATTGGGACGGCGCGGCCGATTCCCCCTTGCAGGATGAAACCCTGCAACAGGTGCTGACCCTGCCGGAGCCCTATAAAACGGCAATCTATCTGCATTACTACGAGGGTTACAGCGCGGCGGAGCTGGCAAAGCTTTGGGGCAGGAAGGATGCAACCGTGCGCGGTTACCTGCTCAAGGGGCGTGCCCTGCTGCGCATGGAACTGGACGAGAAAGGATGACAACTGATGAAATCTGAGGACATCAAGCAGGCGTTTTCTGAAATAGAACCGACAAGGGAACAAACGCAGCGCATGTGGGAGGGCATTGCGGCCAAGCAACCCCAAAGGCGCAGGCAACCCCTGCTGCGCATGGCTCTGCCCGCCTTTGCGCTGGCCGCCGCCCTGCTGGCCGGCGGAATTTATTACGCGAGTAAAGACCGCGAACAGCCGCAAACCCTGCTGCCGGAAAACGGCACAACAAACAGCGCCGCCGCACCCCCTGCTGACGCAATGGGGGGGGATAAGGCCGCCGGTGAAACAGCGGTAGACAGGCAGGGCGCTCAGCAGGAGGGCGAAATGGCCTGGGCGCAGCATATTTTTTCTCTGGACGGGCGGCAATACTACCTGCTGGACAGCCAAACCGCCGCCGCGTTTGGATGGAAGCAGGCGGTGGACGCGGCTGATATCGGCACCAAGCTGGGCACGGTGCGAATGGGTGCGCCGGACGGCAAGCCTCTTTCCTGCGAGGTATTTCGCTACAAGCCCGCAGGCTGTGACGCGGTTGTGGCCGCCGCACAGGGGGAAGGCTATCAGCTTTACCGCTTTGTTGCCTTTGAAAGCTACAACCAAAACAAAGATCAACCCGCCGCCGATTATCTGGAGCTCTATGGCATCCGCAAGGCTGCGGATCTTGCAAAAATCCAGGTCATCGGCTACAGCGAGCAGGCCAAGCTGGAAAACCGCGTGGATATTCACAAGGAAATTACAGACCGCGCAACACTGCGTAGGTTTTATGATTATTACAGCGTTATTCCGGACGGCAGCGCGGCCTACTTCCAAAAGTTGTTCGGCAACACGCCAAGTGACCCGGGCACTGTTACCGGATACTCCGACCCGGCAACACCCCCCGACCGGCTGCCCCAGCGCGATGTGATAGAGCCCATGACGGAACGGTCGGAAACCAGCCTGCCGCCGGACGCGGCGCTGGGCCATGACGCGCCGCTGACCAACGCCGCCGACCTCCCGGCCGACTACGGGACGGACAGCGTCACCGCCGCGAGCGGCGCGGTTCCCCCTATTCCGGCGCCGGATTTACCTGACACAAACAACGCTTCGGACACTCCCGCTGTGATGCCCGGATACGACCCAGGCGGCAGTGCTGGCTCCTCCTCCAGCAACCCGGGCAGCGCGGAGAACCTGTTTGCCGACAGCGTTACCCTGCGCATCTTCGGCCAAAACGGCCTTTATTTTGAAACGGTTTACTACCCCCACATGGCCTTCCTCTCCCGCCACGCGGTCAACGCGGCGTTTGCGGATTTTTTGGCAGAGCTGTTGGCGTAATAAATTGACAATATCTAGTATCAGTGTTATATTACCATTAACCTTTTTGGACGGTGATATGCTATGAAAGAAACGACCAAGCTACGAAAATATTTTCCCTTTCAGCTCAACGAGTGCGAAGCCGTTCGGGAGTATTTGGAGGAAATGGCGCAAAAGGGCTGGAAGCTTGTGCGCTTTGGTAAGTTTTTTCACTTTAAAAAAATAGAACCACAGCGGCTTTATTATGCTGTGGAGCTACTAAGTGGGGCACCCTCAAGCTATGAGAAACCGGGCATAGAGACGCCGGAATATTTTACGCGCTGTCATGAGGCCGGTTGGGACTATCTTTGCCATTGCGGACCTGTGCATGTGTTTATCTCCGAGCACACGGGGCAGCTCCCTGCCGGAGATGAGGATGCGAAACGGAACATAATAAGAGCTGCAATGTACGAGCAGTGTATCATCGGGGGGGGTTTACCTTCTGCAATTTATATGGCGACTTTTTATTTGGTTTTATATGGAAATTCATTTTTTAAATCAAGCGTTATTCAATGGAGCGTTCTGCTACTTTGCATTAGCTTTTTGAGTTCATTTTCGCAATGCATACGGTTTCTCATTTGGTATTTCCGGCAAAAGCGCCGCAGAGCGCAGGGGGAAGCGACGAAATATATTCATTCATTACCTCGGCACTTAACAGCAGTTAATTTGGCGGGTCGAAATGCTCGGCCGTATGGGATTTGGGTCCGTAAAATTTTACTACTGTTTGGTGCTGGAGTAAAAGATGCACGCAGGCGCATAAAAAGGCGTAGCGGCGCTCTGCTGGCCTGTGTTTTCGTTGTACTGCTTGTGTCAGCCGCGTTGTTCCGCCCGTCCGCACATTTTCCCGAAAGTGAGAGCGCAACCTTCCGCTACACAAGCACGGACACCGCCCTTTGCAGCACACGCAAATTTTTTCCCCAAGACGGCACACCCGGCTTTACCGTCCTGCGCAGCAAATATAAGAGCATCCTCGTTTTGTATCAATACGCCCAAAAACAGTGTAACACAAAAACAACTCCGGCTGAACACAATCAACCGGAGTGGGGAGCAAAGGCTGTATTTTGTTCCGGCATGGATCACTGTATCGTCTATGACGATTGTGTGATAACGTTTTTTACCCTGATGCCGTTATCGGCAGAGGAGATTCAAACGATACGAAAATTAGCCGGTGTGTGACGAATACTGACGTCTAGGTAAAAATCCTTATTTCTGCAAAATCGCGCAAAACCGTTCATAGGCCGCGTCCCACTGCGCGGTTTCCTGCGGCTGATAGGGCGTTACCCGCTCGCTTTCGGCAATAATTTGTCTTGCCTGGGCGATATCGGAAATGATACCTGCGCAGAGCAGCTGCACGGCTATGTTGCCAAGCACAGTCGCCTCGATGGGGCCTGCAAGCACCTCGCGCCTGCAGGCGGATGCCGTCATTTGACACAGCAGCGTATCCTTTACGCCGCCGCCGATGACATGGATGCGCGGGTAATCCTTTCCGGTGCAGCGCATGAGATTTTCAAGGGTGTAGCGGTACTTCATCGCAAGGCTTTCATAGATGCAGCGCATGGTTCCGCCCACGCTTTGAGGCGCGTTTTGCCCCGTTCTCTCGCAGAAAGCGCGTACGCGTTCCGGGATGTTGCCGTGGGCAACAAATTCCGGAGCATCCGGATCGATGAAGCAGACAAAGGGCTCCTCACGCAGGGCCAACTTTTCCAAATCCGCGTAGCTGTAGTCCCCGCCCTCGCGGTTATATTGGCGGCGGCTTTCTTGAATCAGCCACAGGCCGATAATATTTTTTAAAAAGCCCACTGCGCTGCCGTAACCGCCCTCGTTTGTCACATTCATGGCCAGGGACTGCGCGTTGATGATGGGCTGCTCCAGCTCCGTGCCGAAGAGCGACCAGGTGCCGCTGCTTAAAAATACAAAATCCTTCTGCGCACTGGGCACAGCGGTGATGGCGGACTGGGTATCATGCCCGCAGACGGAGATGACACGCGCGGGGGTTTCCAACGCGCATTCCGCGCAGACTTCCCGGCTGAGTTCCCCCAGCGCTGTGCCGGAGGGCACGATATCGCACAGGATATGTTGCGGCAGTCCAAAGGCCTCCAACAGCTCTTTTGACCAGCCGCCATTCTTACTATCCACCATCTGGGAGGTGGTGGCGATGGAATATTCCGTCGTTTTGCGCCCGGTGAGCATATACGCCAGAAGGTCCGGCATAAACAACAGCGTTTTCGCCCGCTCCAGTAAATGCGGGCGCTGTTTTTTAAGCGACAGCAGCTGATACACCGTGTTCAGCTCCATGAACTGGATGCCGGTTATGGCATATTGCTCTTCACGCGGCAACAACGCGAAGGACTCCTCCACGAGCCCCGCCGTGCGCAAATCCCGGTAATGCACCGGATTTTCAAGCAAAGCGCCATCCTCCCCCAGCAGGCCAAAGTCTACGCCCCAGGTATCAATCCCCAGGCTGTCAAAGCCGCCCGCCTGCTGAGCACTTCGGATGCCCTGCTTAATTTCATGCAACAGGCGCAGCACATCCCAATACATGGTGCCGTTCACCTGCACCGGCTCATTCGCAAAGCGGTGAACCTCCTGTAAACTGATTTTGCCATCCCGGTATTCACCCAGGATGGCTCGTCCGCTTGAGGCGCCAAAATCGAGCGCCAAAGCGCGGTATACTGTGTTTGCGGATTTCATTCGCTCACAACACCTTTTTTAATGATTACATTTGCATACAGCGCCGTTTCGCCCGTTGCCACAATGGCATAGGCGCGTTTGGCACGCTCATAAAACGCAAAGCGCTCCACAAGTTCAAAGGTCTTTTCGCCCTCATGGCGCTCCACAATATAGCGCAGGCGTTCCCAGATGGGTGGCGGATCCGTGGGCTTGCCGTTATCCATCAGCGTTACCGGCTGCGGCACATAGCTGTCCAGCGGAACAAGCTCCAGCACCGCGTCGAGAACCGCAGAGATGTTGTGGCCATCGGCACGCACCAATCTACGCGCAAGCGCGCTGGAGGGAAAGTTGCCGTCCGCAATGACCAGTTCATCCCCATGACCCATTTCGGCAATAATCTTCAACAGTTCGGGGGACAATACAGGCGGAATTTTTTTTAACATGATTGATACGCTCCTTAAGTCATGCTCGGGTGGATCCTTACTCTAATTTATCAGAATACAAGGCATAAAGCTTGCTGTAAATCCCTTGTTGTTCTATCAGCTCTTTGTGGGTGCCGCTCTCGGCAATGCCCTCCTCGGTGAGCACCAAAATCTTATCCGCTTTGCGCACGGTGGAAAGACGGTGGGCAATGGTGAGGGTGGTTTTTCCCTTTGCGAGCGTTTCCAGTGACTGCTGCACCAAAAGCTCACTCTCGTTATCCAGCGCGGAGGTGGCCTCGTCCAAAATAAGGATGGCGGGGTTTTTTAAAAAGACGCGTGCAATGGAAATGCGCTGCTTCTGCCCGCCGGAAAGCTTTACGCCGCGCTCGCCAATGTTGGTGTCGTACCCATTCGGCAGCGCCTGGATAAAGCTGTGCGCCCCGGCCTGCCTTGCGGCCTCTATCACATCCGCGCGCTCCGCCTGCGGCCTGCCGTAGGCAATATTTTCGTAAACCGTGCCGGAAAAAAGGTAAACATCCTGCTGCACCACGCCGATTTGCGCGCGCAGGGAGGCGAGGGTAATATCCCGGATATTCCTACCGTCCAACAGAATTTCGCCCTCCACCACGTCATAAAAACGCGGGATGAGATTGCAAAGGGTTGTTTTTCCGCCGCCGGAGGGGCCGACAATGGCGATATTTTCCCCGGGGGAAATGGTTAAATCCAGATGGTGCAATACCCGCACTTCTGTGCCGGGGTAGCAAAAGCCGACATCGCGGAACGCAATTTCGCCCGTTATGTTCCCGATGGGCTGCGCGTGTTCGCTGTCGCGGATTTCCACAACCTCGTCCATAATTTCTTGAAAGCGCTGGATGCCGGTGATGCCTCGGCTGAACTGCTCGCTGAATTCCACAATCCTGCGCACGCTGGCAAGCAGGGTGGAGGCCATGAGCAGCGCGGCGGAAAAATCGCCAACCGACATCTTTCCATCGCGCATGAGGAGCGCACCGATGGAAACCACCATGATATACATCATGCCGTCAAACAGGCGAACCGTGGTGTGAAAGGTCGCCATATAGCGGTAGCTTCTGCGTTTGATATGCAAAAAGCGGAAAGAACCTTTATGGAACTTTTCCTGCTCCACCTGCTCGTTTGCAAAGGATTTTACAACGCGGATACCCAGCAGGCTATCCTCCGTTTGGGCGTTGATTTCACCCAATTGGTAACGCGAGTGTTCAAAGCCCTCCTGCATCAGCTTACGCGTTTTCATCGTCACAAGCAGCATGAGGGGCAAAACCGCAAACACCATGAGCGCCAAGTAAATATTGATGTTTGCGAAAAAGAAAAAGCCAAACGTGATTTTGATGGCCGTGATAAACATTTCCTCCGGAAAGTGGTGGGCAAATTCCGTGACATCGAATAAATCGGAGGTAATGCGGCTCATCAGCTGGCCGATTTTGGTGTTGTCATAAAAGGAGTAGGATAAATTCTGCAGATGGGCAAACAGAGCGTTGCGCATATCCGTTTCGATTTTTGCGCCCATCACATGGCCGCCGGAGGCCATATAGAAATTTGCGGCGGCATCCATCACGCGCAAAGCGAGGTAAAACAGCACCACCAACACGATGCTTTGCACCGTCAACGCGCCGATATCGCTGAACGCCGTGTCCGTAATACGTTTGACTATCTGCGGCAACACCAGCTCACACACACTCGTCAGGCTGGCGCAGAACAAATCCAAAACAAGCAGATGCCAATAGGGCTTAAAGTAGGGGAAGAAGCACTGCAGCAGCTGCATTTGGGAATATCGTTTCTTCGCTTGCATACCTGCCCTCCCGTCCCCTTTCATCCCTTGCGTATGCACGCCGCAGGAAATCTGCGGGGGTAAGCCCTATTATATACCAAACATGCACAAAAGCAAATAAAGTTTCCTTAAGTTTTGATAAATTTTTGTTTCATATTATGACTTTTTGTGATAAGATTGGTGTATAAATTTGTTATAAAAACAGGATAGTATACAATATCTGGATTTTCGTAATCCCTCATCCACTATCCTTTGCGCCAAATAGAAAGGGAGCTGACGAGACAATTGAAACTCACTGTTTTGGGCGGCGGCGGGTTCCGTGCGCCGATTTTGGCGAAATCCTTAGGACTGGGAGCCGAAAGCTGTGGAATTGACCGCATCGTTTTGATGGATTGCGACGAAACACGCCTTGCCGTTTACGGCGCGATTGCCAAAAAGCTGCTGGCGATTCTCGCGCCCTCCCTGCTTGTGGAATGCAGCTCAGATGCACGCACCGCCGTGAAGGGGGCAGATTACATCATCACCACCATCCGCCCCGGCGCGGAGGAGGGGCGGGCGTTTGACGAGCGCTGCTGCCTGGACTGCGGCGTTTTGGGGCAGGAGACCACCGGAGCGGGCGGCTATGCCATGGCCATGCGCAGCATCCCCGCGATTGCCTCTTACTGTCAGCTGGCCGCGGAGCTTGCGCCCGGAGCGGTAATCCTCAATTTCACCAACCCCAGCGGCCTTGTCACACAGGCGATGCATAACCTTGGCTACCGCAATGTGTTCGGCGTCTGCGACGC
This sequence comes from Oscillospiraceae bacterium, assembly GCA_031549535.1. Lineage (GTDB taxonomy): Bacteria > Bacillota > Clostridia > Oscillospirales > Acutalibacteraceae > JAVBPP01. The sequence continues at coordinate 9,773 of JAVBPP010000009.1, read as the reverse complement.
GCCGACCACCCTGTTCCATCAGCTGGACGATATGCTAAACGTTCCGCGCGGCAGTGTGTTTGCCCGCAGCTATGGACTGAACCACCTCTCCTGGTTTGACCGTTTTACGTTAAATGGGGCGGACATCACACAGCGCATCCTTTCTCACCCCGATTTATACCGTAAAACGGACGCAAGGCTGTTTGGCGCGGATTTGATTGCGCAGTGCGGCAACGTACTGCCGAACGAGTACCTGCATTTCTGGTATTTTCAAAAGCAGTCCCTGGCCAACATCCAAACAGCGGCGAAGACACGCGGGGAAGAAATTGCGCAAATCAGCGCAGAAATGCTGGCGGAACTGCGGACGATGAATATCGAAACGGACTTTGACGCGGCTTTTGCCCGTTATATGCACTATGTCGCAAAACGGGAGAACAGCTATTTTGCCATTGAAACAGGAAGCATACAACGGGAATTTTCTCCCCCAAGCGTACAGGAGTTTATCAACCGGCCGGATGGCGGCGGCTACGCCGGGGTGGCGCTGGACTTCATCCGCGCAAGGCAGAGCGGGCAGGAAAAGCAAATGGTGCTTTCCGTGCCGAACCGGGGCGCTATCCCCTGCCTTGCGGACGACGATGTGGTGGAGCTTTCCTGCCGCATACAGCGGGACGGCTACAGCACCGAGCCCGTGTTAGACATCACCGCGGACAAGGCGAATCTGCTGCGCACGGTGAAGCAATATGAAAACCTTGCCGTGCGGGCAATCCTGGAACACAAGCCGGAGCTTGCCGTGCACGCGCTGACCGTGCATCCGCTGGTTGCGGATTACGGGGCAGCGAAGGAACTGATTACGCGCTTTTCGGAACGATACCACTGACGGAGGACTATCGCTATGTTCGCAACCGTACAAAGCATGGGCGTTTTCGGCATGGACAGCTATATGGTGCAGGTAGAGGCAGACCTTTCGCAAGGTCTGCCCCGCTTTGACATTGTCGGCCTGCCCGACGCCGCCGTGAGCGAGGCAAAAAACCGGGTGCGCCCCGCGATGAAAAACAGCGGCCTAAATTTTCCCGTTTGCCGTATTACAGTCAATCTCGCCCCTGCGGACACCAAAAAAGAGGGTTCGGTCTATGACCTGCCCATCCTGATGGCCATTCTCGCCGCAAGCGGGCACTGCAGCTTTGACAACGCAAAGCTGGCCTTTTTGGGCGAGCTTTCGCTCAACGGAACGGTGCAGCGCGTGAGCGGTGTGCTGCCCATGGTGATTCAAGCGATGCAGACCGGGATACAGGCGGTTTTCGTCCCGCGTGAGAATGCGGCGGAATGCGCGGCGATAGACGGCATTTCCGTTTACCCTGTGGAGCATGTGCGCCAGCTGCTGGATCATCTGAGCGGCTTTGCGAGCCTAACCCCCGTGCGCTATGACGCCGAGCAAGAGGAACAGAGCCTTGCCTTTGTGCCGGATTTTCGGGATGTGAAGGGGCAGCTGGAGGCACGGCACGCGCTGGAAATTGCCGCCGCGGGCGGGCATAACCTGATTATGGTCGGGCCGCCCGGCTCCGGTAAGAGCATGCTCGCCAAGCGCCTGCCCTCTATTCTGCCGGACATGAGCTTTGCGGAGAGCCTGGAGACCACCAAACTCTATTCCATCGCGGGTGCATTACCCGCCGGCACACAGCTCATTCGCGCCCGCCCGTTTCGTGCGCCGCACCACAGCGTCTCCCCTGCCGGGCTTTCCGGCGGCGGGGCAATCCCGCGCCCGGGAGAAATTTCCCTCGCGCATAACGGTGTGTTGTTTTTGGATGAGCTGCCGGAGTTTTCGCGCACGGCCATGGAGGTGCTGCGCCAGCCGATGGAGGACGGCAGCATCACCATTTCTCGCGTCTCCGCCTCCTTAAGTTACCCCTGCAGCACCATGGTGGTCTGCGCGATGAACCCCTGCCCCTGCGGCTTTTACGGCCACGCCACCAAAACCTGCACCTGCTCGGACGGTGCGGCGGGCAAATACCTTTCCCGCGTTTCCGGCCCCCTGCTGGATCGCCTGGATTTACACGTGGAGGTGCCCGCGGTGGATTTTGAAAAGCTCTCGGACAATACGCCCAGCGAATCCTCCGCCGATATCCGCCAGCGGGTAAACAAGGCTCGCAGCATACAGGAGCAGCGCTTTGCGGGCAGCGAAATCCGCTTTAACGCCCGCATGGATGCGCAGATGACCCGTGCGCTCTGCTGCCCCACCCCCGCCGCCATGGTGCTGCTGGAGCAGGCCTTTGAAAAGCTTGGCCTTTCCGCCCGCGCCTATGATAAGGTTTTGCGCGTTGCGCGGACGATTGCGGACTTGGAGGGCAGCCACAGCGTGGAAGTGCCGCATGTGGCGCAGGCCGTGCAGTTCCGCAGCCTGGATCGAAAATTCTGGAGGAAATGAACATGCGTGAATTATTGCCCGCCGGGTATAATACCTATTACAACAATAGCGTTTTGACCCATGTCCTCCTGCCGGAGGGCTTTTCCGTGAGTTTGGGCTTGAAATTCCCCAACACGGGGCGTGTGCTGCGCGAAGCGCTCATTGGGCGAAGCGAGCAGAACGCGGAACACATCCACCCCGGCCCGCGCAGCTATGACGGCAGCTATACGGAGCTGACCTTGCAATGCGACATGCACGAAATTCTGGTGCAAAGCGCGGCCGTGGACGGGGAGCAATATCTGCTTGTGACCCCGCTGGAGCATCCCTTTCGCCCCGCCTGCCTGTTAATTTCCGCAGCTGTACTTTGGAACAAGCCGGGTTACACCCGCCTGGCGGGCGAAACGCTGCAGGCCGTGCTGCCCGAGAGAACCATCACGCTTTACACCAGCGGGCGGCCCGCGCGCCAGTTGAACACGGGCATCCAAACGCCTTATCTTTCCGTTACGTTGGATGAGGCCGTCGCCGTCTCCACCGGTACAGCGAAAAGCGCGGCGGAGCTTGCCGTGATTATGAAACGCCAAAAAGAAACTGTACTACGGGAGCTAACGCAATACGGCAGTCAAAGCGAGGTTTACAACGCCATGCGCAGCTGTCTTGCCTGGGACACCGTCTACGAGCCGGAGCATGAGCAAATTTGCTCCTGTGTCTCCCGCCTGTGGAACATAAACTGGGGCGGCTATGTGCTGTTTTGTTGGGATACCTTTTTCTCCGCCCTAATGGCGCTGCCCGAAAACGCCGCGCTCGCCCGCGCGAACCTGCTCGCCATCACAAACGAAACAACAGAGCGTGGGTTTATCCCGAATTTCGGTGCGGCGGATAACGATAAAAGCCGCGACCGTTCCCAGCCGCCGGTCGGCTCCTTTGCGCTGCTGCAATATTGCAAGCAAACCGGCGACAGAGCCTTTGCCTGCGGATTGTTTGACAGCTTTTTACAATGGAACCGCTGGTTTGCCGCACATCGAATGCTGGAAAACGGGTTGCTTTGCTGGGGCTCCGACCCATTTGAGCCCGTGAACGGAAAGTTCTGGGAGCTGCAGCGCGTGGGGGACTGCGCAGGGGCGGCGCTGGAATCCGGGCTGGATAATTCCCCCATGTATGACGGCATGCCCTTTGATGCCGAGCGCCACATCATGCTTTTGGCGGATGTCGGCCTGACGGGGCTGTATATTCTGGACTGTGAAGCCCTCTGCAGCCTGGCCGAGTTGCTGGGGCGGGCGGAGGCGGCGGAGCTGCGCGCCCGTGCGGAACAGGCGAAAGCCGGGCTGGAGGAACTTTGGGACGAGGAAAGCGGCATCTACTGCAACAAGCGCCTGGACACGGGCACCCTGGAGCAGCGCTATTCCCCCACCAACTTTTACGCCCTGTTCAGCGACCGCGTTTCACCCCAACGGGCTGAGCGGATGATGCGCGAGCACTTTTTCAATCCGGAGGAATTTTACGGCAGCTACATGCTGCCCTCCATCGCGCGGAATGACCCCGCCTACCCGGAGCAGGACTATTGGCGCGGGCGCATCTGGGCACCGATGAATTATTTGGTCTACCTCGCCCTGCGCAAGCATGAATTGCGCGAACCCTGCCGTGTTTTGGCGGAAAAATCACGCGAACTGCTGTTGGGCGAATGGCAGGCACATGGGCATGTGCACGAAAATTACTGCGGAAATACGGGCAGGGGCTGCGGTGTAGGCAACAGCGACGCCTTTTATCATTGGGGCGGCCTGCTCTCACTCATCAGTTTAATGGAGGATGGTTATGTCAACTGAGCTGACGGTACGAAGGCGCTATCTGGAGACCCTGTTGTTCGGCAACCCGGATAAAATTCCCCTCTCGCCCGGCCACCCGCGCCGATCCACACGCAAACGCTGGCAGGAGGAGGGTCTGCCCGAGGGCATGAATCACATGGACTATGTGGCGGAAAAAATCGGCGTTGCCCTGCCCGTAACCAAGCCTGTTCCTGCCGTTTCCGTAGACTTTCGCATGATACCCTGGTTTGAGGAGAAAGTGCTGGAGCACAAAAACGGGCACTATATCGTGCAGGATTGGATGGGGAATATCACCGAGATTTCCGACGTCTATGACTACACCTATATTCGCAGCGCCATAGATTTTGTCACCCGCCGCTGGCTGGACGCACCCGTGCACAATGCGCAGGACTGGGAACAGATGAAACAGCGCTATAACAGCGCCGCGCCGGAGCGTGTGCCCACCCTCACAAAAGAAGAGCAGGCACTACTCGCCGCGCGGGACAGTGTGCTCTCCCTAAACATGAACGGCCCGTTCTGGCAGCTGCGGGAATGGATGGGCTTTGAGGAGCTGTGTATCGCCTTTTTGGAACGCCCGGATTTTGTGCGCGAGATGATTGCGTTTTGGCAGGAGCACACCCTCGCCGTGTTGCGCCGCTGCTTTGCGGGCGGTATTATCCCCGACCGCATCGGCATCTCGGAGGATATGGCCTATAAGGCGCACAGCATGATTTCCCCCGCCATGACGCGGGAGTTTCTGCTGCCGGTCTACAGAGCCTGGATGCAGCTGTTCCGGGAGTATCAAATTCCCCTTGTTGACATGGATTCCGACGGCTATATCGCCGACCTGATTCCCATTTGGATTGAAGCGGGTTTCAACGTCTGCGACCCCATCGAGGTGGCCGCCGGGAACGACATTGTGCGTTACCGTGAACAGTTCGGCAACAGCATCGCCTACGTGGGCGCAATCGACAAACGCGCCATCGCCGCAGGCGGCGCCACGCTGCGCCGGGAGCTGGAGCGTGTCCTCCCGCCCCTGCTGCGCACAGGCGGCTTTCTCCCCGGCTGCGACCACGGCGTCCCCTCGGATATCTCGCTGCAAAATTATGTCGAATACACGGATTTATTGGCGCGGTATTGCGGGTGGAAGTAGCGTTACGCTGCAATGAATTTTTCTGCATAATAGCTTCTGAGGGGTGCCAAGTATGACTGCTGATACAATGAAAAAAACCGTTTGCCTGCTGATTATCATGCTTTTGATTCCTCTGGCCGGCTGCCGGGAGCAACCGTCAGCGGAATTAGAACAGAGTTCTCCTGCAGCTGTTGCCGCTTCCGGCTTAATTTCTGCAGATGCGAAAACCGTGACGGTTTTATACAAGCATTACGAGGGTAATGCCACGCAGCCCGAACTAAAAGAATATACCGCTTATCAAGGGCTGGCTTGACACCCCGGAGCCTCACGCATTCTTTGTACCTGCTGACATCATTCATCAATTGCAAATGCTGTTGATTCCGGATTTTGAAACGGATTATAAGGTGCTGTCAACGAATCTGAACTATACCAAAACCCAAGATGTGAACGCCGAAAGTGTGCAGGAAATCAAGTTTTACTTGCCGCAGGGACGTCGGATATTTGAATGCGCAAATGGATTTATTGCGTTTCATGCTGTTTGGGGCGGCGAAACCTCCTTTTTACGGGCGATAAAATATGACGCTGGCGGTAACTTTGTCTGGATGCAAAATTACACCGAAATAGATGCGCTGCGTTATCAGGTACTTTGCTTTACCGAAACAGCAGACGGCGGTTTTGCCATATCTACGGACGGCAATGTGTCTTGGCAATATGAGCAAAACACGGAAAGTCTGAAAGGCCTTACAGGCGAAGCCAATCCGACAACGGCTATCGAATACGGTTATTTAATGAAATGCGATAAAAATGGCGACAAAATCTGGGGACGACAGCTTGAATTTGAAGGCAGCGGGCAGGTCATGTCTATTGTGGAAACGCCAAAAGGCGAGCTTTTGACGATAGGTTGTTGCCAGATGAACGGCGAACAGTATGCAAAAGCTGATCCCACTTACGGGATAACCGATCTTGTGCTGATGAAGTACAACAAAAAGGGCGATTGCATAACAAACAAGGCCTTCGGCGGCTCGGATTTTGACTCATTTTCCTCCGCCTGCTATTCAGCTGAAACGGGCTTGGTTGTCTATGGAACAACGCAATCCTGTGATTATGATATTACCGCCAGAAAAGAAAAAGGAACCATGCTGTATCCGAGAGATTTTATTACTGTTTTTGATGATGATTTGAATGTCAAATGGCAATATGTATTTGAAGGGAAAGAGGAAATTTATTCTTCTTTTATTGGTTTATCCGGTGGCAATATTTATTTAGCAGGTGCCCTTTCAAAGGAGTCCGGCAAGCACAATCAAACGGCGGTGTTCCGGTTTAATGCTGACGGTAAAATGCTGCATGCAAAAGTTTTGGATGTTACTTCAGTTTCCGGCATGGCGATGGCGCAAGACGGCAAATTACTGATTGCAGTTAACCCAGTTAAGCATGGTGACAAACCGTCGATGATGCAAATATGCAAACTGGATGAAAATTTAAATATTGTTCAGACGATTGATGATCTAATTGGAAATGGATATGATTATAACCTTGTTTATACCGATGACGGCGGATTCTTTACAACACATATGGACGGCGTGAAAGATTTACCCCAACCTATATGGATGAATCGTTCAATAACGGATAGGGCGGTTGTGCTAAGCCGATATGACAAGAACGGCAAGCTTTTATACCGTAAAACTTATGACAAAAACCACGAAGTCGAAGACCTGGATATTGTCATGCCTCTGTCAAACGGTAAAGTTGTTGTTGACTATTAATGGTTGGTAATTTCCTCTCAAGGAAATTGTATTGCTTGCTTTTTCAAATGCACAGTGCTACAATACAGCAAAAGCTCATTCAAAGGACTTGATACCGTTTTATGCTAACATTTCAGCCCCTATTATTGGAGCACATTGACTTACTTGCGCCGTATTTTCATCTGACCCGCTCGCGCCTGTGTGATTTTTCTGTGGGCACGGCCTTTCTTTGGCGGGAATATTACGGCACGCAATTTGCGCTGGAGGGCGGTGCGCTGTATTTTCGAATGCGTTCGCCCGAAACCGGAGAGCCCGTCTTCCTTCCCCCGATTGGGCGGGAGGATGCAGCGGCGTTTGCGCCTTTGACGGAATACTGCCGCACAAATGCTGTGCCGCTGCAGTTCGCCATCGTCCCCAAAGAAACGCTTGCGCTGTTGCAGACTTTGTTTCCGCAGGCAAAATTTGATTTTGACCGCGATTGGTGCGATTATCTTTACCACAGTGCCGAAATCAAAAACCTCACGGGCAAACGCTTTGCCGGGCAGCGCAACCACATCAACCGCTTTCTTGCCTCTTATCCGGACTGGGCCTTCACGCCTTTGGGCGAGGCGCATATTCCGGCCGTACGCGCGTTTTTGGAGCGCTTCCACAGCGGGCTAGGGCAGGATTCCCCCTCTCTGCGCGAGGAATACAATCGCATCCTGGAGCTGCTCGCAAACTACGCACATTACCGGCAAAAAGGCGGCGTGCTGTTTGTCGCCGGGGAGGTCGCTGGTTTTTCCATCGGCGAAACCGTGAACGATACCCTAATTATTCATATTGAAAAGGCGGACAGGCAGTATCAAGGCGCCTACCCGATGTTGGTGAATCAATTTGCAAAATACTACGCGGCTGATGACATTGCGTACATCAACCGCGAAGAAGATATCGGCGACGAAGGCCTGCGCACCTCTAAGCTTTCCTACCACCCCACCGCCCTGCTGGAAAAGTATAACGTTCTTATAGCGGAGTAAAAAACAATTGGGAATAGCTGTTTCCGCTGCGCCCGAGGGAAACATATTGATAGCTTGCGCTCAGAATATTGGCGCGGTGGCCGGGCGAGTTCATCCAGCCCTCCACCAGGCTTTTGGGCGTAAAAGCCTTGCTGCCGTATTTGGCCAGGTTTTCGCCGCAGCTACGGTACTGCAGCTTCACCTCGGTGATGGCAGTATAAAACTGGCTGCCGCCCGGGCGCGTGTGGCTGAATCTTTTCGCCGCCTCCTTGGCACGGGTTGTTGCCGCTTTTTGCAGCGCCGCAGAGCCTGCCTTCAGCGGGGATAGGTTCATCTTTTTGCGCTCCGCGTTGCAAAGGCGCAGCACCTCCGAAGCAAAGCTCTGCTCCGTCTGGGCAGTCGTCGCCTTGAGCGTTGTTTTGTTTCCCGCTTTCGTCGTGGTTTTTGGCTTGGGTTTCACCGTTGTCTTCACGGTTGGCCTTCTGGCAGGGATGGTGATAACAATGCTGTGCCAGGTCGCGCGCAGCTGCGTGGTTTCCGCCCGTTCGGTGCTGCCCGTTCCACTTGTCTGGGACACGGTCTCGCTCGTCGTTTGTGTTGTTGTCGTTTGTGTTGTTGTCCCGCCTGCTGTGGAATCCGTTCCGGTGAGCAGCGGCTCCTCCTGCTTTGTGCAGGCCGCGCCCACGCCGAGCAGCGCAAAGGTCAAAAACAGCGCCATCAGTTGTTTTCCTTTGGATCTCATAACGAAACTCCCTTAAGAATAAAATTCATTTGGCATCACGCCATGCAGTCCGTATTGTGCGCAAGGGAGTCCGGAATATACGAAACAGGAGTATGGTATGCAAGCTTTCTTAGACCGCATCATAAATTTCATGTTCGAAAACGCCGCCATGAATCGCTTGCTTTGGAAGCATGTAAAAAAAGCTGGATTGCGCAGCCTGGCCGAAAAGCTGCTGAACCGCGAGACAGTGCTGTACCTGTTTTTCGGCGCCCTCGCAACGGTAGTAAGCATCGGGAGTTTTACCTTGTTTGACCGCCTGCTGGAGCAAATCGGCTGGCAGGGGCTGTTTCACCTCATCTCGGACAAAAAAAATTACGCCTATTTAGATGCAAACACCCTTTCCTGGATTGTAACCGTTCTGTTTGCCTTTTTTACCAATAAATTATTTGTGTTTGAGTCCAAAAGCTGGGAGCGCAAAACCGCCACACGGGAGTTTTTCAGCTTCATCGCCGCGCGTCTGCTCTCGCTTGGCATTGACCAAGTCTGCATGTATTTGCTCGTGAGCATAATTTCCTTGAATAAGGACTTGTCAAAAATCCTGGTGCAGGTTATAATAGTCCTCATCAACTATTTTCTCAGCAAGCTGTTCATCTTCAAAGGGAAGGGCAAAGCGCAGGGAGAATAACCGATACCCGCCCGTGGCGAAGCTGGATATCGCAGCAGATTCCGATTCTGAAGGCCGGGGGTTCGAATCCCTCCGGGCGGGCCAATAAAGGACTTCCACAAATCCGTGGAAGTCCTTTTTCCCTAGAACTAAAAGGGTATAGACCTTGGGAAGTGCTTGTGGTGCAATAACTTCGCGGTGGTTCATGTGGCGAAGGCAAGTAATACTAAGTCCAAGTAGAAAGCTCGAATAGATTTGCGTGGATTTTTCGCGTTGTGCGCGGCGGACGACGCTGCTTTACTGTCGTAAAGCAAGGAGGACAACAAAGCACAGCGCGAAAAAG
>JAVBPP010000091.1:0-39733 GCA_031549535.1 Oscillospiraceae bacterium | reverse complement strand
ACGCCGCTCATGTCGCTCCTCAGCGTTGCACTATCCTGCGTAATGGTAAAGCCCTTTTACTATAGCTGATATCCTTTGATTTTGGAAGAGCAAAAACCCATGTTGTCCTTGACACGGGGTACACTTTATTCTAATGGAGATGTATAAGATCGCAGCAAAGAAGCAGGCCGATAATCGCATATATCATGATTATCGGCCTGCTTTTTTATTCAACTAAATACGAGAATAGGGTTACGCCAGCATCAGTTGCACCAATTCCAGCGGTTCCACAATTTTGCCATCCTTATACACGCGCATATTGCCGCCGGAAATTTCGTCTATCAGCGTCACCTCGCCGTTTACGCGGCCAAACTCCAGCTTAATATCATAGAGCTCCATGCCCTTTTTCGCAAGCTCGTCCTTGACGATGCGGGAGATGTTTTGGGTGAGCACCTTGAGGGTCTCATATTCCTGTGCAGTGAGCAGGCCGAGCATATCCAGCGCGTCCTTGGAAATGGGAGGATCCTGGCGGTCGTCATCCTTGAGCGTAACTTCCACAAAGGCGTCCAGCGGCTGGCCCTCGGTGGCGTACATGCCGTAGCGGCGCATAAAGCTGCCCACGGCGCGGAAACGGCAGATGACCTCCAGCCCCTTGCCGAACATCTTCGCGGGTTTTACCACCATGGTGGCCTCGTCAAGGTCGCAAGAGACATAGTGCGTTGGGATACCGGCTTGCTGTATCTTCTTGAAAAAGAAGTCCGTTAGGCGCAGCCCGCCCTTGCCCATGCCTTCAATAGAAAGACCGACTGTGTTGGCGCCCGGGTCAAAAACACCGTTTTCTCCGGTTACATCGTCCTTGAATTTCAGCAGATAGTTGCCGTCCTCCAACTCATAAACTGTTTTTGTTTTGCCTTCGTATACATGTTTCATAACAGCCAATCTCCTTAACAAAAGAATACATTTAGTATATCATTTTTTACCTTCCCCCGCAAGGACAAGCGCTAAAAAAGAAAGCGAGCCGAAATAGGAATTTCAGCCCGTTTTTTACATATAGTTATCTATTTTGCACAAAGGCAACCGAACACCGCAAGCAGGCGCTTTCTATCATTCATCCACACTGTGTATATGTTCATCCAGCCTGCGGTAGTAGTCCGCAACGCCGTCCGAGGCGTATTTTCGCGCGTTTACCTCAATGGCCTGGGCGTAGTAGCTGTCAAAATCCTCGTTTCCGTCGCGGGGATTCTCAAAGTTTTCCTCATACTTTGCAACGTCGCTGAACAGCTGCAGATTTCGGTACTCCTCGCTTGTTTGCTGATAGCTTTGCACTAAGCACCACTGATAGTAGTGGTATACCTCGTGCAGCGTGGTTTCCAAGCATTTATCCGGTTTGGCGTCCGTCATCATCTCAATGCTCAAGGAAATCTTTTGATCCTTTTCGCTGAACTCTCCGTTTGTGGCATTCCCCAAGAAATTCAGGGAGACAGGCAGTGAGCGCGGCAGGCCGAGGTAATCTGCTTCAATATTACAGACGGTTTGCATGACATCCGCCTTTTCATTCATGCTCAGCTTTGTCCATTCCGACTCCTGCAGCTTCAACAGCTCCTGCATATGAACACTGATGGTGTTCACACCCTGCGATGACCCGGCAACAGCCTTTGTGCTGCTTTGCATCAGGGAGACGCCGAACAACTTGCTGAGCACCAGCATTGCAACGAGCACGCTGAGGCAAACGCCCGCCAGAACGTGCGCCCCATGCAGGGAACGCTGTGTCTTTTGCAGCAGCAGCTTGGTTTTATCCACCCTGCGCTTGGGGTGATAGCTCCAGATAAGATATAAATACAGCGGCAACAAAAGCCCAAATATTCCTAGGCACACCCAAACAATGGCGGGGCGGTATACCAGATAAATGCACAACAGATACACTTCTAAGGGGAACAGAATGTTTACCGTAAGCGACAGAGCGTTGCGGTGTTTACGGAAGGTAAGCAGATAGCCCAGTGTAACCAAAATAAGCATCAAAAAAAAGAACAGCCAGCGGGAGGAACGCACACTCAAGCGTTCCCCGGTGAAGGGGACTGCGAATCGGTCGATAAAAATCCGCAAATACCACACCAGCACCAAAATAAACCAAAATGCCGTTGTGCCAAGGTAGGTGGCTTGATTCCAGGTATTCCTTGTTTTCATCCGATAAACGCGCCCCCTTTCCGTAAAATCAATTGCTGTTTACTTTAAAATCAATTCGACCACAGGAATGATTTGATTCGGGCTGATGGCAGGCAAATGCACCAGCAAATCGCCATTCTCTTCCGAGGTTTTCAGCTCAGAGCCATCGTGCAAAAACTGCGTGTAGGACACCTTGCCGGCGAGGCCGGGCAGGCGCAGCACGCCGAAGGGATAGGCGTAAATATGGGCGTACAGGGCGCTGTCATCCTCTTTTTGCGTATAACGTACATCAGCCGGAGCGCTAAACTCGGACTGCGTGCAGCCATAAATGCTGCGGGCGTTATACTTCATCCAGCCGCCCATGCCCTGGAGCGCATCTATGGCGCGGTGGTCAAAATAGCCGCGTGCCGTTGGTCCCACATTGAGCAGCAGGTTGCCGCCGCAGGCCACTGTGTTAATCAGCATACGCACCAACAGCTCATGGCTCTTCCAACTGGTCTCATCCCTGTGATAGCCCCAAGAGCCGGAAAAGGTCTGGCAGGCCTCCCAAACAACGCGTTCGCCGTTTTCATCCCGCACCCATTCGGTGGGTTGATATTGCTCCGGTGTCCAAAGGTCCTGATCAATTTCCGTACGGTTGTCTATGATAATATCCGGTTGCAGGCTGCGGGCCAGGCCAAGCAGAGTTTCAGCCTCCCATTCATCCTTCCCCTTGCCGTACATGCCCTTATACTCATGCCCGGAGTAAGAGAAGTCAAACCAGAGAATGTCAATTTTTCCGTAATTCGTCAGCAGCTCACGCACTTGATTGCGCATATATTCTGCGTATTTTTTGATGTCGCGTCCCTCGTTGAGTTGCGCAACGTTGTCATCATCCCGGCGCGGGTGCAGGCCGTCAATCGGGAAGTCGGGATGATGCCAGTCAATCAGCGAATAATAAAAGCCGACCTTCAGCCCTTCGGCGCGGAAGGCATCCACATACTCCCGCACCAAATCGCGCCCCGCCTTGGTGTTCGGTGCTTTATACTCTGTATAAGCCGAATCAAACAGGCAGAAGCCCTCGTGATGCTTGGTGGTGAGCACAGCGTATTTCATGCCCGTTTCCTTCGCGTAACGTGCCCACTCCTTCGGGTCATACAGGTCGGGGTTAAACTGCTCAAAATAGCGCTCATATACATCCTCAGGGATGCATTCCATATTTTTAATCCATTCATGACGGGCCGGCAGGGCATAAAGACCCCAGTGAATAAACATGCCGAAGCGGTCCTGCATGAACCAGGAAGTGTCGCCGGGGGTTTTGCGGATATCGTATTTGGGCATAGTAGTTCCTCCTGTTTTTTTACTATTATAGCAAGCCAATCTTTTTTTCTCAAGCCTTTTTACAGATATTGACATTTTTTGCAAATTTGTCGTAATATGCGCACAAAACAGTATACTTACGCCATATTTTACAAGGAATACATATCTATTTCACAAATGCATTATAATATTAAAATTGGGGAAGGGGAATCAGATATGAAAAGGGGCTTTTTGGGCGGTTTGCGTAGCGGAAATATGGTGCGCATTTTATTTTTACTCAGCTGTAGCCTCCTGACATTGATAGTTTTGTCGCGGTACAGCGATTCTATTCTCGCGCTGCAGCAGCATAGGACTTATCCGCAGGAAATTTGGGAGCAGAGCAGTACAAAACTGCAGGAACCTCCTTTGCAGCCACGTGACTTATTTATTGTGTTAGACCCGGGCCATGGCGGAAAGGATGAGGGCTGCATCTATGAGGATATTTACGAAAAAGACCTCACCCTTTCCATTTGCAAAAAGCTGAAATCGGTGCTGGAAAAACGGAATTTCCGCGTACGTATGACACGGGATACGGATATTTTTTTGCCGCTGAACGAGCGAGCAGATTTCGGAAACGAGGTGGATGTGATGCTCTTAATCTGCCTGCATATCAACGCCATGGATGAGCCGCTGATGCCGGAAATCAAGGGCGTGGAATGCTTTTATAATCCCCAGGCAAATCCGCAAAGCGGCCTGTTGGCGGAAAACTTACATAAGGCAGTGCTCAAACGCACAGGGGCGAAGGCGCGCCAAGTGCTGGAGGATGACTATTTCCGCGTAATCAAACGCGCTCAAAGCCCCTCCTGCCTGTTTGAATGCGGATTCTTGACGAATGAACAGGAGAGGCGGAACTTGACCTCCCAGCAATATCAGCAGAAGCTGGCAGAGGGGCTTGCAGACGGGGTGGAACGCTTTTATCGGCGAGCCGAACGCGAGCTGCTCAACCAGATGCGCTTTCGCCATATGGCGCAGGCGCTTTCACCGTAATGAAAAAAATCGTTTCACTTAGGGCGTTTACAAATAAAGGTAAATGAAGTAGAATGGAGGAAATGACAACAAGCGGGTGCAAAGAGGGGATGGCGGTGCAAATGAAACGTAACTTCAAGGAGGTCAAATCGCTGGGGGAAGCGCTCAAGCCCATGTTCGGCTACAATGCGGTGAACATTCTCTTTGGCGGAGCGGGCTACATAGTCGGCTTGTATTACCTGACCTACCTCACTGAAGTGGAAAAGCTTTCCGCCTCGCAGGCGGGGCTTGTGAATTTTATTCCGGTCATTTGGGATGCGATTCTGACACCTGTTATGGGTCTTGCAACGGATAGAACCCGCTCCCGCTTTGGTCGCCACCGCCGCTATTTTCTTTGGGGTGTGCTACCCTTTGCGCTGGGCTACTTCATGCTCTGGAACTCCTTTGGCATTTCCGGGCTTGGGGATCAGCAGCTTACCATGCTGTATTATATCGGCGCGATGATGCTCTACCGCACGGCAGTGACGCTCATCGCCGTGCCGCATACCGCCATGTTGCCCACGGTTGCGCCGGGCTATTTTGAGCGCACACAGTATAACTCCATCTCCTATATCATTAACTCCGTCGGCATGATTTTATCCTTTTCGCTGGTGTCGTTTTCTCTGGGCTTTTTCCGCATGGAAACGCCGGATGAAACCATGCGTGGGAAATTTATGATGCTTGGCGGTATTTTATGCGTCTTTTTCACCCTGCCGATTTTGGGCAGCTTTTTCGGCACAAAGGAGCCAAGCAGCCTGAAGGATACGGTGCCGCCGCTGAACGCGGGCTACTCCTTGAGTGAATTTACCCAGGTGTTTCGCAACCGTGCGTTTCGTCAGTATTTCTTCCTTTCCCTGCTGCAGATGATGGGGCTGGGCTTTTACAGCAACACCGACCAATACTTTGTGCTCTATGTTGCAAAGCAGATGGATAAATTCAACCTCATTACCACGGTTTCCGGCGTGGCGGAGGCCTCCGGCTTTCCGCTGAATTATCTGCTTGTGCGCAAATATGGCAAGCAGTTCTGCGGCAAGCTGCTCGCGCCCGTGATGCTCCTGGGTGTTGCGCTGAATCTGTTTATTACGGAGCAAACGTCCCCAAAGGCTGTCACCATCCTGCTCTTCCTTTCCGCAATCTGCTACAACTTTGGTTATTCCGGCCCCGGTTTTGTGGTGACAAATATTCAGCCGGATATTTCCGATGTGGATGAGCTGATTACCGGCCGCCGCCGCGAGGGTGTCATTGCCACATTTTCGTCCTTCATCAAAAAGGTAATCGCCGGGTTGATGTCCGCCATGGTAGGCTTTGCGCTGGATGCATTCGGCTTTCAAACAGGGCAGGGCAGCAAGGCCGCCAGCCAAACCGGGCGGGCGCTATTCGGCCTGCGCCTGATGTTTATTTTTCTGCCGCTGTTGTTTTTAACCTTGAGTTATTTCGGCATTTTCCGCTATAAGATGACCAAGGCGGATCATGAGATGATGAAGGCGGCCATCCGCCGCAAGCATGAGACAGGGGACGCAGGATTAACGCAGGAAGAAATTCAAACGCTGGAAACCATTGCCGGGCATCCTTTTGGCGAGATGTGGATTGGGAAGCTAGCCGGTGAAACGGAGCCGACAATATGAACTACTTAAGAAGGGGTTAAGACTATGGAAAACAATTGCTACAAGGATGCACAGGAGCAATACGCCGCTCTGGGGGTGGATTGCGACGCAGCCCTGCGTGAGCTGCAAAAGCTGCGCATTTCCATGCATTGCTGGCAGGGGGACGATGTCTCCGGCTTTGAGCGGGCGGACGGTGCGCTATCCGGCGGTATCGCCGCCACGGGCAATTACCCGGGCAAAGCGCGCAACGCAGGGGAGCTGATGGCAGATATTGACTGCGCCCTCTCGCTAATCCCCGGCAAACATAAACTGAATCTGCATGCGATCTATGCCGTGACGGAGCAGGCGGTTCCGCGTGACAAGCTGCGTCCGGAGCATTTTGCGCCCTGGGTGGAGTTCGCCAAGGCGCGGGGGCTGGGGCTTGATATCAATCCCACACTGTTCTCCCATCCCATGGCAGCGGATGGACTGACCCTTTCGCACCCGGATCAGGCTGTGCGTGAATTTTGGATTGCACACTGTAAGGCCATGCGCGATGTGGGTGAGTATTTTGGCCGGGAGCTTGGCCAAACCTGCCTGAATAATATTTGGATTCCCGACGGGTATAAGGAGGTGCCCGCTGATCGCCTCGCGCCGCGGGCACGCTTGAAGGATTCGCTGGATGCTGTTTTAGCGGATAGCAAGGATAAACGCTACCTTGCGGATTCGTTGGAGAGCAAGCTTTTCGGCATTGGTGTGGAGGCCTATACCGTGGGTTCCCACGAGTTTTATCTGAACTATGCCGCTGCGGGTAAGGCGATGTGCCTGCTGGATAGCGGCCATTTCCACCCCACCGAGGTGGTTTCGGATAAGCTGCCCTCCATGCTATTGTTCCATGAAAAGGTGGCGCTGCATGTGACGCGCGGCGTGCGCTGGGACAGTGACCATGTGGTGGTGTTTGACGAGGAGCTGAAAGAGATTGCCAAAGAAATTGTGCGTTGCGGTGCCCTGCAGCGTGTGATGATTGGCCTGGATTATTTCGACGCCAGCATCAACCGCATTGCCGCCTGGGTCACAGGCATGCGCAACATGCAAAAGGCACTGCTCTATGCCCTGCTGATGCCGCATGCAACCCTGCGCGCCTGGCAGGAGGAGGGGAATTTTACTCGACTCTTAGCCATGCAGGAGGAGCTGAAATGCTACCCCTTCCCGGCCGTGTGGGAACAGTTCTGTGCCCAAAACAACGTCCCTGCCCACGAGCAGTGGCTGGATACGGTGGAAGAGTACGAGCGCGATGTGTTGAGAAAGAGATAGCAGATGAAACAATTCATAGACGGAGTAAAACTTGCCTGTAAATGGGAACATTTTTATAACAGTGAGCGGCGCGGTATCGCTATGTTTCAGGTGCGCAGCATCGCAGGCCTGCATGCGCGCGGCGTTTCCCGGGGGCTGAACAGCTGGAATTTTCCGCAGGACAGGGAGGCTTATCTCGAAAGCCGCGTGGAGGGGCAGGCCGCATATTGGCAGGCGCGGCGGGAGCTGCAGGACGATTTGTTCCCAACGCTCTGCCCCCATTACGGCATCGCCGAGCACACCGCCTTTCTCGGAGGTGAGGTGGTGTTTGAGGAAACAACCAGTTATAACCTGCCCGCTTTAACAGCTTGGGCGGACGCTCCCTTACTTCACTTGGATGAAAACCACCCCTGGCTGCGCATGGTGGTGGATGGTATCCGCTATTACCGGGAGCGTCACGGCGACCGTTTTTTCACTCGCCTGCGCGGCGCGGACGGCATTTCGGATATTGCCAATGTCCTGCGCGGCAATGCCTTGTTTTTAGATGTGTACGACCACCCGGAGGAGCTGCAGAAGCTGTTGGCCTTTTGTGTAAAAGCTGCGCGTTTTACATTGGAAAAACAAAAAGAGGTTGCGGAACCTGTCGGCAACGGTTTTATTAATGGCTTTGACATCTGGATGCCACGCAATTCCATCGGCCATATTTCCGAAGATGCCTCGTGCATGCTCTCCTGCGAACAATTTGAGGAGCAGTTTCTGCCGCATCTGAAGGCGCTGTGCAGGGGCTATGACCATGTGTTGCTGCATGTGCATTCTTTGGGGAAAAAGAATCTCCCTCAGTTTGCCTCCATTCCGGAAATCACGATGCTGGATTTAACCAGCGACCCCGGCTGCGCAAGGGGAATCGCTGTAGCGCGGGAATATGAGGCCTGCCTGCAAAATAAAATCCTTGTCATGAATCTGACCCGGCAGGAGCTGGAGGAAAATGCGGACTTCCTCGCTCACATGAAAACGGTGATCTGGTACAATGCAAAACACCTGGAGGACGCCTTGGAGACGACAAGGTGGATGAACGAGCGTTTCGGGATATAAAATATTACAAATAAAAAGGAGCGTGTACCATGGCAATCTTACAGCTGTTGAACCGCATATTCTGTTCCCTGCTCGCGTTGATTTTTACCTCCCTGAGTATCCTGTTCGAGTTCCCCAGTAAAACCCCGCCGAATCTGGACTGCCTGGAATTCGGCTTGCTCCCGCCGCAGGATGTGGTTTACACCATTGAGCGCAGCCGCATGACTGACGGCGAAATGATTATGGTGACCTCCCTGCAGGGCATAACCGCCCAGACCCGGGCGAAGATTTATATTCGGGACGGGGAACGCTCCGCCTATCTGGAGGATTATCTGGCGCAGCACCCGGAGTTGACGGAAACCGCCTTTACAGACGCCTGGGCACTTGCAGAGGCTTGTAAGGATGCACTGTCAGATGCGGGCTTTGTGCTGTTTACTCCCGGCGACAACCCCTCCGCCAATATGGCTGCGACGGTGGCCGGCGTGGAAAAATGGCTCATGGTCGCAAGGGAGGACGCCGTCAAAGCGCAGGCGATTGGCCTTGTGCAACAGGCGAGCTATGCCGACGCCAGCTTAGAGAGCAAGGCGCAGGAGGATCCGCAGAAGGCGCTGTTTGACGCTTATAAGGATAGGCTCAACAACAGCTTTTTGCTGCACCAATTTTTCTTCCTCGCCACCACGCGTGACTATGCCATCGCAACAAAATCCCCCACCATTTTCGCAAAAGAGGATGACGCACGCGGCCTTGCCTTCCGCAAGGAAGTTTTTGCCTGGATGCAGCCCAATTCCCCGGTTTACGGCTGGACAACAGGCGAGGGTGCCTTTGTGAGCGATGCTTCTGAAAGTGGCCTGTTTGTTGTTGCGGCAGACCATGCCATCAACCTAAGCTTCCTTGCCGCAATTGGGCAGGGGGATACAATCTCGCAGAAAAATCATCCGGCAAAGCGGACCGCTGACCCCGGCAAGCATTATGTGGCCTTGGTGCTCAGCGACGGCGATAACCTGCAGTGGTATTGCAGCGTTCCGGTTGCGGCGAATAGCCACTACAACAAGCGCCTTGCGGATAATACCTCTTTCAAAATGAGCTGGACGGCACCGCCCCTGGCGGCACGCAGCGCCCCCGCTGTGCTGGAAAAGGTCTATGGCATGGCGAGCGAAAACGATACCTTTGTCTGCGGTGTTTCGGGCGCGGGCTACATCAATCCCGCGCGCTACCCCAAGCATCATTTGAAAAATTTTGCCGCCCTGACAGATGTGGTTATGGAGCAAACGGATATGAGCATTGTTTGCCTGTTAGACAGCATGAGCCTGTTTGACTCCCCGCAGCTGACGATGTGGGAGCTTTCCCGCGCTTACAGCTACTTTGCCAAACAACCGCATATCAAGGGCGGGTTGCTGCAAATTGGGGATCGCTACCAGCAACTCGGCGGGCGCATTATCTGGAGTGAGGGCAAGCCCTTTATTTCCAGCCGCCTCTCCTTCTGGCATCCGGATGGGGACGACAAAATGACCGATGCCTGGGTGGAGCAATTTGCAGCGCAGGTCAACGCGCTTCAAGCGGATAATACCAGCGAAAATGGGTATACCTATCTCAACATTCACCCCTGGTCAGCCTCCTATGAGCATGTAGCGCTGTTGGCTTCTCTGTTGGATGAGCACATCGAGCTTGTCACCGCGGAGGAATTGGTGCAATTGGCGGCGGATAATGTAATACACTAATGGAGTTATGCTATGAACATTTGGCACGACATTGCCCCGGAGCGCATTCAGCCACAGGATTTCGAGGTCTGCATTGAAATTGAGCGCGGCGGCAAAGTGAAGTATGAGCTGGATAAGGATACGGGCCTGATGCGTTTGGATCGTATCCTCTATACCTCCACGCATTATCCGGCGAACTATGGATTTATTCCGCGCACCTACGCAGACGATTATGACCCACTGGATGTGCTGGTCGTCTGCACAGAGCATATCTACCCCCTGACGCTGGTGCGCTGCTACCCCATAGGCGTGATGAACATGATTGATAATGGCAGAAACGACGAAAAAATTATTGCCATACCCTTTGACGAGCCGAGCTATAACCACGTCACGGATATCAGCCAGCTCCCTCTGCATACCTTTGAAGAAATGCGGCACTTTTTCTCTGTGTATAAGGCGCTCGAGAACAAAGAAACCGCCGTAAACGAGGTGGAGGGAAGGGCGCGGGCGCTGGAAATTATATGGGACGCAATCAAACAATATAACCTAATGTTTGGGTCTGAATAATAGTAATACAAAACCGTGGCCGTTGAATGGCTGCCCGAGCGGGCTTGTTCAACGGCCACGGTTCATTTTTTGGTGGTTCGGGTTCTATTCGCTCATTCGCTCCAAAGCTGCGATTTTGGTGCACAAGCATAAGAGCGCAACAGCGATGCGCAGCTCGTCAACAGGGGGGAAGGTTGGGGCGATGCGGATGTTGCGGTCGGCCGGGTCGTTTCCGTAGGGATAGGTTGCGCCCGGAGTTGTTAGGATGACGCCTGCTTCGGCGCAGAGTTGACCGACGCGCTTTGCACAGCCCTCCATAACATCCAGGCTGATAAAATAGCCGCCGTTCGGCACGTTCCACTGCGCGATGCCGGTACCCGTCAACTCTTGATTGAGTGCATCCAGAACAGCCTGAAACTTTGGCGCCAAAATGGCCTTGTGGCGCTGCATATGCGCCTTGATTCCTGCGGCGTTTTGGAAATAGCGGGCGTGGCGCAGTTGGTTGAGCTTATCGTGCCCGATGGTTTGCACAAACATGCGCTTTTTGTAGTCCGTGATATTATAATCGGAAGCAGCCATCGCGGCCACGCCTGCGCCGGGGAAGGAGATTTTGGAGGTAGAGGCCACTTCAATCACCATATCTTCACTGCCGTTGGCTTTACAGGCTTCAAAAATGTTCAGCAGTGCGTCTGTTTCCTCGCACAAATCGTGCACGAGGTAGGCATTATCCCAAATGATGCGAAAGTCCTTGGCCGCCGGCTTTAATGCGGCGATACGGCGAACCGTGTCGGCGGAGAACGTGACGCCCTGCGGATTGGAATATTTTGGAACACAGAACATGCCCTTGACCGTTTCGTCCCGAACGAGGTTTTCTAAAACCGCCATGTCGGGGCCGTCATCCAGCATGGGAATCGGCAGCATTTCGATGCCAAAGTATTCCAAAATAGCAAAGTGACGGTCATAACCGGGGACAGGGCAGGCGAATTTTACCTGCGGGAGCTTGCCCCAGGGTGTTTCTCCGACCCCGTGGCTCATACAGTGGGCGATATAGTCAAACATAATGTTCAAAGAAGAATTTCCGAAAATAATTACGTTTTTGGCGTCCACCTCGAGCAGCTCCGCAAAAATCGCTTTGCACTCGGGAATGCCGTCCATCACGCCGTAATTGCGCGTATCAAAGCCGTTGATTGCCTTCACATTTTCCGTAATGAGCTCAGGGTTCAGCAGTTCCATGGAAAGGTCCAATTGGTCTGCCCCGGGCTTTCCGCGGGACATATCCAGCTTTAAGCCGCGGTTTTGAAAGAGCTGATACTCTCTGCGCAGCCCATCCAAAAGGGTGATGCGTTCGTTTTGTGCCATGTTTTGAAAGTTCATGCTTGAAATCCTCCAAAAAATCCTAATAATTTAAACCATTTTATTCTATTTACTCAAATTTTGCAAGTATTATTTTTAATTCCTTCGTTTTTTAAAGAGTCAAATATAATTTCACACCTTTGTCATTTTTTATTTACAAAAGAATTGTACACATTGCATCTCTTGTGCTATACTTATGAAGAAAAAAGTAGAATGGTTGCTATGGGGGTCTTTTCTTGCTTTACGATGTTGCCGTGGTCGGCGCAGGGGTCATCGGTGCGCATACAGCGCGAATTTTGTCACATTATCAATTGCGGGTTGCACTGTTGGAACGGGAACACGACATTGGAATGGGCACCTCCAAGGCGAACAGTGCGATTGTGCATGCCGGCTTCGATGCCCGCCCCGGGTCTTTGAAGGCGCGCTTTAATGTGGAGGGTGTGCGGATGATGCCTGCCCTCGCAGAGGAGCTGCATATTCCTTATCACCGCATCGGCTCCCTGTTGGTTGCGTATGCGCAGGAGGAATTACCGCGTTTGCACGAGCTGTTGCGGCGTGGGCGGGAGAACGGCGTTCCGGATTTGGAACTTTTGGACAGGGATGCCCTGCATGCGATGGAACCACATCTGAATCCGCAGGCGCTGGCGGCTCTGCATGCCCCCAGTGCGGGGATAATCTGCCCATTTGAGCTTTGCCTTGCCGCCGCCGAGCATGCGGTGTTGAACGGTTGCGACTTGTTGCGCGGTTTTAAGGTTGACCGTATTGTGTTTACCGAAAACGGCGCTGACAGCTTTTTTACGGTATTTGCGGGTGAAAAATCCGTTCAAGCGCGGTATTTGGTGAATTGCGCCGGTGTGCATTGCCCGGAAATCGCCGGTATGATAGGGGATGACAGCCTGCATGTTATTCCGCGCAAGGGCGAGTACATGCTTCTGGATAAAACACAGGGGCGGCTGGCGCGGCACGTGCTGTTTCAGTGCCCCAGTGCCATGGGTAAGGGCGTTTTGGTGACACCGACTGTGGACGGCAATCTGTTGGTTGGCCCCAGCGCTGTGGATATTGAGGATTTGGACGATGTTTCTACCACGGCGCAGACCTTGGCATATGTGTTGGAATCTGCAAAAAAGACCATTCCGAGCCTTACCACGCGGGAGGTAATCACCAGCTTTGCGGGTCTGCGCGCGCACGGCGACCGGGGCGACTTTATTTTAGAGCCAAGCAAGGTCAATTCCCGCATGATTCACGCGGCGGGTGTAGAATCTCCGGGGCTTTCCGCCTCCCCTGCGATTGCGCAGTATCTTGTGCAAATGCTTGTGGATACAGCAGGTTTTCGGCGGAAGGCTGAGGTGATTCCCCGTAAAAAACCGCTGCGGTTCCGGGAATTGAATCAGGAACAGAAACGGGAATTGGTTGCGCGTGACCCGCGCTATGGCCGCGTGGTTTGTCGCTGTGAAACAGTAACGCAGGGCGAGGTTCTGGATGCCATTCATGCCCCGGTGGGTGCCGTGGATTTAGACGGCGTCAAACGGCGTGTGCGTGTGGGAGCCGGGCGCTGCCAGGGGGGCTTTTGCGGTCCCGCTGCACTGGAGCTGCTGGCAAGGGAACTGCATATGCCAAGAGAAGAAATAACAAAGTGCGGTGGGGATTCTCATATTTTATGGAAACCGCGCTTTTGATGAAGGACAGAGAAGCATGGATTATCGGTTTGATTTAGTGGTAGTCGGCGGCGGACCCGCAGGGATGGCGGCAGCGCTGCAGGCGAGGCAGGATGGGGTATGCTCCGTCTTGATATTGGAACGCGCGTGTGCACTGGGCGGTATTTTGGGTCAATGTATCCACACAGGCTTTGGTCTGCATTATTTCAAGGAAGAGCTTTCCGGCCCGGAGTATGCGGAACGCTTTATTGCGCAGTTGGCGGGCAGCGGCATCAAAGTAATGACCGATACCATGGTGCTTTCGGTTGGAGAGGACAAACAGGTTACAGCCATCAATCGTTCGGAAGGCCTGTTTACGGTTGCCGCAAAGGCTGTGATACTCGCCATGGGCTGCCGCGAGCGTCCGCGCGGTGCGTTAAATATACCCGGTACGCGCTGCGCCGGAGTGTTTACCGCGGGGACAGCACAAAAATATGTCAATCTTGAGGGCTACATGCCCGGCAAAGAGGTTGTGATACTCGGCTCGGGCGATATCGGCTTGATTATGGCCAGGCGAATGACGCTGGAGGGCGCAACTGTTAAAATGGTATGCGAACTGCTGCCGTATTCCGGCGGCTTGACGCGGAACATAGTGCAGTGTCTGGATGATTTCGGAATTCCGCTGCGCCTTTCCTGCACCGTGATTGAAATCCATGGAAAAGAGCGCTTGGAGGGCGTAACGGTTGCGCAGGTGGATGAAAATCGCAGACCCATTCCCGGGAGTGAGGAGTACGTTCCCTGTGACACCTTGCTGCTGTCCGTTGGTTTAATACCCGAAAATGAACTTTCGCGGGAGGCGGGGCTGGAGCTTGACCCGGTGACGGGCGGAGCGCTGGTGAACGAGGCGAGAGAGAGCTCGATTCCGGGCATCTTTGCCTGCGGCAATGTGCTGCATGTGCATGACCTGGTGGATTTTGTCACACTGGAAAGTCAGATTGCAGGCAGCGGTGCGGCCAAGTATATCTTGGAGCAGCCGGAGCGGGTGCGTTATATTCCAACGCGCGGAACAGGCGGTGTGCGCTATGTCGTTCCGCAGCAGGTTGCGCTTGCTGGCGATGAGGAGGTGCAGCTGTATTTTCGTGTCGGTGCCGTGCATCACAACGCACAGATACGCGTGAGCTGCGACGGAAAAGAATTGTTGAAGCGCCGTAAAAAACGCTTGACTCCGGGCGAAATGGAAGAAATAACGCTGCGTGCCGAATTGCGCAAGGAGTTGCGGGAGGATGCGGTGTTGGAAATTGAGGTTCTGCCATCATGAAACAACAGGAATTTATCTGCGTTGCCTGCCCGGTCGGCTGTGCACTGACCGTGCAGCTGGATGATGGCGGAGTGATACAGAATATCAGCGGGAACTCCTGTAAGCGTGGACTTTCTTACGCCGAGGCGGAAGTGACCAATCCCACGCGTAGCTTGACCACTACGATGTGTGTGGAGGGTGGGGTTTTGCCGCTGGTGAGCGTCAAATCCGCTACACCGCTGCCCAAACCGCTGCTGCGCGATTGTGCGGCTTTTCTGGCGGGGCAACGGTTGCATGCGCCGGTAGCCATTGGTGATGTGGTCTGCGCTGATCTCTTGGGCACCGGCGTGGATATTGTCGCAACATCGCATTGTGGGATTTCTGAATAATGCATAATATCAATCGTACAAATAAAAATCAACCGAAAACGAGCATTCTGCCGTTTTCGGTTGATGCGCTTTTGTAGTGGAACAGAGAAGGTGAATAACCCTTACATTATTCATCCTCGCCCTTGTTCTTTTTGCTTTTTTTGCGGCTGGCCTTGCTGTTTGCTCCCGCCTCTTCCATCTTGGCTGCTTTTTCTGCCTCGGCGGCTTCTTTGGTTGCGGCGCGTTCCGCCTCAATTTTTTCGGTTGCGGTGTTATTAACACTCACGGCCCAGCGGGCAATTTTCATTTTGTTGCGGTCGGCTCCTGTTTCAATAATGAGGGAGTCCTCCTTCACCGTAACAACACGACCCATAATGCCGCCGATGGTGGTGATTTCGTCACCAATCTGCACGTTGTCCCGCATGGATTGCTCTTCTTTTTGCTTTTTCTTCTGCGGCCGAATCATGAACAGATACATAACGCCGAACATGCCAACCATCATTAAAATCATCGTATAGGAGCTCTTTGAGTTTCCGGTTCCGCCTGCGGCTGAGCCGCCCATGCCCAGCATGCTGTTTAACAGGATAAAGTAATTCATTTTCCATTCCTCCGAAAGCCATTCTAACTAGGCATTATACAGCAAAGCGCCTCGCCATGCAAGCTATATTTTTGAAATATTCTTTTGGAAAGGCACAAGGGGGTACGACAATAGAATTTTTGTTGTTTGTTCACACTTTAGCATTGCTTTTCACCAGCTTTATGGTATAATTTTCAGTAGGGTTCAGCATGTTTTGCTGCGGCCCGTAGTATGATATCTGCCAAAATTTGGCGCATGTAAAAACGATATTGTTATGCTATGCTAGTGCTATGCAGAAAGGAAATGAGTAGCTCTATGAAAAGGAAAAAGCTTGTCAGTGCCGTAACGGTCTGTTTGCTTATGGTAACCATGTTTCCACTGACTGTCTCGGCGGCGGCGCCATCCAAAGTGACTCTCTCACCAACCTCAGTTACGCTCGGCGTAAAGGAGAGCAGGGCTCTTAAGGCAACCTACTCACCGTCTAACGCAACGAGTAAAAACACCTATACTTCCAGCAACAAGGCGGTTGCAACCGTCAGCTCTGCCGGTAAAATTACGGCGGTGAAGGCGGGCAGTGCAACGGTCACCGTCAGAACATCCAACGGCCGTTCAGCAACCTGCAAAGTTACAGTGAAAGCGGCACCCAAAACAGTAACGATGAACGTAAAAACGGCGACATTGGGCGTTGGGCAGACCCAAACGCTGAGCGCGAGTTACAACTCCGGTGCCGCAGGAACTAAAAAATGGACTTCCAGCAACACTTCGGTGGCGAGCGTGGATTCCGCCGGAAAAGTGAAAGCGTTAAAGGTTGGAACAGCTACAATTAAGGCCACGGCCTATAACGGAAAATATGCAAGCTGCAAAGTTACAGTGAAAGCGGCACCCAAAACTGTAACGATGAATGTAAAAACGGCGACATTGGGCGTTGGGCAGACTAAGACGCTGAGCGCGAGTTATAACTCCGGTGCCGTAGGAACTAAAAAATGGACTTCCAGCAACACTTCGGTGGCGAGCGTGGATTCCGCCGGAAAAGTGAAAGCGTTAAAGGTTGGAACAGCTACAATTAAGGCCACGGCTTATAACGGAAAATATGCAAGCTGCACCGTCACAGTGAAGGCTGCGCCTACCAAAGTGACGATGAGTAAAACAAGCGCCATACTCGGCAAGGGCGATAGCCTGGCGCTCAGCGCCTCCTTTGCACCCTCCAATGCACTCACAACAAAGACCTGGACTTCTTCAAACAAGAGCGTTGCAACGGTGGACAGCAGCGGCAAAGTCAAGGCAGTCAATGTGGGGAAGGCGACAATTAAGGTCACTGCTTACAATGGCTCCTATGCGAGTTGCAGCATAGAGGTCAAGGCGGCGCCCACGGCAATTGCGTTTACCAATAAAACAATAACGCTCGGCGCGGGTGAAACGGTATCCTTGGCCACTAAGTTCACGCCCTCCACTGCGGCGGCTTCCTTAAAATATCAATCCGCTAACACTGCGATTGCCACTGTCACGGCCAGCGGCGTGGTAAAGGGTGTAAAGGCTGGCAGCAGCACAACCATTAAGGTTATAACGTATAACGGAAAACCTGCGACATGCACCGTGTATGTCAAAGCGGCGCCGGCAGGTATTAAACTGGGCAGCATTTCGCGCACGACCTTTGGCGCGGGAGAATCTGTTAAGCTCAGCGCCTCGCTTACCACTACGACAGCGGCGTCTGTTATCAAATGGTCATCCGACAATACCGCTGTGGCCACGGTGGATAAAAGCGGTCTTGTGAAAACCCTGCGGGCGGGAACGGTTACCATCACGGCGTCCACTTATAACAGCAGAAAAGCCAGCGTCAAGCTGACGGTTCGCTCCGCACCCACCGGAATCAAGCTCACCGCAAGCACACTCAAACTGGCGACAAAGCAAACCGCAACCTTGGGTTACACCCTCAATGCGCCGCTGTTTTCCACAACTGCGGGTGCTGTGAAATGGACCTCCTCCAACACCTCCCTTGCCACGGTAAACAGCAGTACCGGTTTAGTTACGGCAATCAAAGACGGTACCGTTACCATTACGGCTACCGCATATAACGGCAGGGCAGCCAGCTGCACGCTTACGATTTTACCCGCGCCCACAAAGGTAGCGCTGAGCAAAACCAGCCTGCCCCTGTATCTTGGCCAAAGCGCAACGCTTACTGCAACGCTGACTCCCTCGAATGCGTATACAACTGTCAGCTATTCCACATCCAACGCTAACATCGCCACCGTGGACGGCAACGGAAAAGTGACGGCCAAGGCTGTTGGCCCTGTTACGATAACTGCAAAGACCACGAACGGATTCACCTCAACCTGTAAGGTTACAGTTTATCCCGCGCCTGTGTCGGTGAGCTTGAATACAGTGGAGGTGAACCTGTTAAAAGCGGAGAGCTTTCAGCTGAAAGCTACTGTCGCGCCCTCCAACGCGCAACAGAACGTGACCTGGTCCTCGGCAAAGACGGCTGTCGCAACCGTGAGCTCTACAGGTTTGATTAAGGCGATTGCCCTGGGCACTACAACGGTGACGGCAAAGGCTGTGAACGGCAAAACAATTACCATCACCGTCAACGTTCGTCCCCCCGCAACCGACATCAAAATTTCGGATGTGACTTATGGATTGGGCACCACCAAGGTTTGCCCCACAACGGTTATGGTTCCCTCCAATGCAATTGTGCGCAATACCTACAGTTCCTCTAACACAGATGTCGCCATCGCCAACGCAGACGGAACCATCACGGCCGTCGGAGTTGGAACATCGGAAATTACTGTTACCGCCCATAATGGTTCAAAGGCAACGTGTACGATGACGGTTGTTATCCCTGTGGGGACGAATGTTGCGGATATTGTTGCCTATTACAACTACTGTGCAAACTCTACAAAGGCATCAACCGGACGCTTTGACTTAGAAATTGCCATGACCTCTGAGTTGGAGATGAAGGTGGGGGGCATCAGCGCCCCGCTCGGTGAGGACGGCAGTAAACGCGCGGAATATTACGGCATGTATGAAAACGGGCAACCCATGGAAACGCTGGATGACGATGGCGTGGCACTGCAGGAGGCGCTTCCTGTGCATGGAAAGCCATATATGTCCATACTCAAGCCGGAGCATGTCGCCAGCGCCAGTTGTACAAAGAGCGGCGAGAATTATCTCGTTACCATAACCGCTAAATCACAGAAGCTTTCGCCTAACCAGACCTCTGAATGGATTAGCTCAACCATGATGGAAATGAATGACGTTGACATGCCGGATTCAGGCGAAATGGAAGACATGAAGACCACTTATAGCGGCAAAATTGAGGCAGAGATTAACAGTGATAATCTGCTGAAAAAGTCGCGTAACAATTTTAGTATGCAGATGGAAGGTTCTTATTCCCTCATTCCGGTTTACATGCGTATGTTCATGCAGGATGATATTGTGTTTTACTGGATTCGCAAATAGTAATACCAATCACCCAAGATTTTTTATGACGCTTTCTAATGGAGATTGGTATAAAAGCGCAACCGGGCTGCCCGTGCGTATTTCGCCGGGCAGCCTGTTTTTTTATCGATTGGTTTGCTTATAAAATCTCTTATAAAAACCTATGATTTGCATGCATTACTGTGGTATTATATAAACAAGGTACCACTAACGTTTCAAACACGAGGTTATTATGCATACACAACAATTTCAAGTCACTGGCATGACCTGCTCTGCCTGCTCCGCCCATGTGGAGAAGGCAGTGAAAGCCTTGGACGGGGTGCAGGAGGTTCGGGTCAATCTGCTCACGAACAGCCTGCTGTTGACTTATGATTCGGCGAAACTGTCGCCCGCTTCCGTCATACAGGCGGTGGAGCGCGCGGGCTACGGTGCGTCCCTGCCTCGCGAGGAACGGGGGGAGGAGCGGCAAACCGTGCCAGATCCGGCAGGGGAGGAGTATCGCCTGTTGAAGCGACGTCTGATTTATTCCGCCCTGGCCATGCTGCCGCTGTTCTACCTCTCCATGGGGCATATGCTGCATTTGCCCATTCCCACCGCGCTGCATGGCGCGGCACACGCCATTCCCTTTGCCATGACGCAGTTTTTGCTCTGCCTTTGTATTCTGTTTCTCAACCGCAGCTTTTTTTCGCGCGGGATACGAACCCTGTGGCAGCGCAGCCCAACAATGGACAGCCTGATTGCCCTGGGCGCGGGGGCAGCTGTTTTGTATAGCGTAATTTCCATGTATCGAATCGGCAATGCGTTGGCAGCCGGGGCGTTTGCCTTGGTTGATGAGCTGGTGATGGGTCTATATTTTGAGTCCGCAGGCACGATACTCACGCTTATCACGTTGGGAAAACTGCTGGAGGCAGGTGCCAAAGGGAAAACCGGGGACGCCATTGCAGGGCTTCTGCGACTGACGCCCAAAACCGCCGTTATTCTGCGGGAGGGAACGGAAATAGAGGTTCCCGCCAAGGATATTGTTCCCGGGGATATTGTGCTGGTTAAAACCGGTAGTGCAGTACCCATAGACGGTGTGGTAGCGCAAGGGATAGGTACCTTGGATGAGTCCGCGATTACGGGGGAGAGCCTGCCGGTGGAGAAAGGCGAGGGGGATGCGCTGACCGCCGGGACGGTGTGCACCTCCGGCTATCTGCAGCTGCGCGCCACACGCGTGGGGCAGGATACGACACTTTCCCAAATCATCCGTCTGGTGGAGCAGGCCAGCTCCGGCAAAGCGCCGATTGCCCGCCTTGCGGATAAGGTCAGCGCGGTGTTTGTGCCGGTTGTTATAGCCATTGCCATCGTCAGTGCGCTACTGTGGCTGTTTGCAGGGAAGGGCACGACTTTTTCGCTGTCTGTAGGAATTGCGGTTCTGGTCATCAGCTGCCCCTGCGCACTGGGGCTTGCAACGCCCACTGCGCTGATGGTGGGTATGGGCAGGGGAGCGCAGCGCGGCATCCTCTATAAAACGGCAGAGAGCCTGGAGCAAGCGCAGCGTGTGGATACGGTGGTGCTGGATAAAACCGGAACCGTCACCCGGGGCAAGCCTTCTGTAACCGGCATATACCCGGCTGAAAACACGCAGGAGGAAACGCTGCTTTCCGTTGCTTGTGCAATCGAACTGCTTTCCGAACACCCTCTGGGGCAGGCGGTGGTGGAGTTTGCAAAAGAGCGGCATCATACACTGCATGTGGCGCATCATCTGGAGCAGATTCCGGGGCAGGGCATCCGCGCTGAGGTGGACGGGAAGACCGCCCTCGCGGGCAATGCCCGTATGATGCGGGAAAACAGCATAGCGGCGCAGACACTATTTGGGCAGGCGGATAAGGCCGCGCAAAGCGGGCAGACTCCGCTGTTCTTCGCCCGGGGCGGCAGGCTGTTGGGGCTTATCTGCATCGCCGACCCCATACGCCCCCACGGTCGGGAGGCCATCACTGCGTTGCGGCAGGCGGGGAAAGAAGTGATTTTACTCACCGGAGATAATGTGCACACCGCGCAGGCCATTGCGGCTCAGGCCGGTATCGAGCAGGTTATCAGTGAGGTATTACCGCAGGAAAAGCAGCAGAAAATCGCAGCTTTGCAGCAGGAGGGGCGTTTCGTCGCCATGATAGGGGACGGCATCAACGACGCACCCGCCCTGGTGCAGGCGGATGTCGGTATAGCGGTGGGCAACGGAACCGACATCGCCATGGAGAGCGCGGATATCGTGCTCATGAACAGCGACTTGCGCACAGTGGTGCAGGCTCTTGCGCTTTCCCGAGCCACCGTGCGGAATATCAAGCAAAATCTTTTTTGGGCGTTTTTTTATAACTGCATCGGTATCCCCCTTGCCGCCGGGCTGCTCTATCTGCCTTTCGGCATAACGCTCAACCCCATGTTCGCCGCCGCGGCGATGAGCCTTTCCTCCGTGTTCGTGGTGAGCAACGCCCTGCGTTTACGCCTGTGGAAACCAGTATCAATAACAACGGAAACAGAAAAGGAGTTTCGTATGAAAAAGACAATGAAAATTGATGGCATGTCCTGCAACCACTGCAAAGGTCGTGTGGAGCAGGCGTTGAACGCCATTGAGGGCGTAAGTGCTCAGGTCAAGCTGGAGCAGGCCTGTGCGGAGCTGATACTGACCCGCGAAATTTCAGATGAGGTGCTGGTTCAAGCCGTAACCGCCGCCGGGTATACGGTGGTTTCGGTGGAGTAATATTGCTCCACTGATGAAACCTTGCGCATCATGAGTGGTCTTTTCACCGTCACGCCGCGTCAAAAATCCTCGGAATACAAAAGTATTCCTGCGTTTTTTTCCTTGCCTGACAATGAAAACCCACACCCCTGATTACGCAAGGTTTCATCAGCGGAGCAATAGGATACAACAAACAGGAGGCGTTCTCTATGGATTTTTACGAAAGACTGCATGCAGGCCTACTCTATTTTGACGGTGCGCTCGGCACAAATCTGCAGCGGCTCGGTCTAAAGGCGGGGGAGGAACCGGCGTTTTGGAGCCTGACACACCCGCAGGAACTGGCCGCCGTTCACAGGGAATTTTTAGAGGCGGGCTGCGATATGATTACGGCCAACACCTTCGGCGCCAATTGCTTTAAAATGGAAAAACAGCAGGCGGAACAGGCCATACATGCGGCGCTGCGCATTGTGAAACAACAAATCGCGCAAAGTGGCAGGCAGGCGTTTGCGGCGCTGGATATCGGGCCGACAGGGCGCTTTTTAAAGCCCTTCGGCGATTTGCGCTTTTCGGATTGTTATGCGGCCTATGCCGAAATGGTATGTGTGGGGCAGGCGGCCGGAGCGGATGTAATTATTAT
Organism: Oscillospiraceae bacterium; assembly: GCA_031549535.1. Taxonomy (GTDB): domain Bacteria; phylum Bacillota; class Clostridia; order Oscillospirales; family Acutalibacteraceae; genus JAVBPP01. The sequence goes on along the minus strand of JAVBPP010000091.1, from coordinate 17,041 downwards.
CGAAACCATGAATGATACGCTGGAAATGAAGGCGGCGGTGCTTGCGGCGAAGGAGCATAGCACGCTGCCTGTGCTTGCGTCCTTTACGTTGGACGCAAATGGACGCCTGCTCATGGGCGGTGGCGTGGATTGCGTGCATACGCTGCTGGAGGGCTTGGGTGTGGACGCCATCGGCGTGAACTGCGGTTTTGGCCCGGATATGCTTACTCCCTATATCAGGCAGTTGTCCGAACAAAGCAGGCTACCGCTGCTCGTTATGCCCAATGCGGGCTTGCCGCGCCTGGAGCAGGGTGAGACATACTATGATATTACGCCGGAACAGTTTGCGCGGCAGATGCGGGAGCTGCTGCTGCCGGGGGTCTGCCTGCTCGGCGGCTGCTGCGGTACAACGGCGCAACATTTGCGCGAAACCATAGCGCTGTGCGGGCGGCAGGCAGAGCGGCGTAAGGCGCTGCGGGAGACAAAGCTGGTCTCCTCCTATGCCAAAACGCAGCCGGTGCAGGGGAGTGAGATTGCCATGCTCAGCGGGGCGGATACGGATACCCTCGTGGGCCTTGCCATGGACGCGCAGGATGAAGGCAAAGCAATCATCGGCGTTCCCCTTGCAACAGCATCACAGGCGGAGCAACTGATACCCGCCCTGCAGATGGTTGTTACGGCTCCGTTATGCCTGGAAAGCGATAACATGAGGGCGCTGGAACAGGCTGCGCGGCTTTACAACGGCGTCCCACTGCTGCGTTACACCGGAGCGCCCTGTGCGGAAGAAGCGTCTATTGCAAAAAAATATTGTGCGAATTTGTATGAAAGTTAAGTAAAAGCGCTTGCAAAATTTGGTCATAGCAAGTAAAATTGAGAACGAAGATCAAGAAAAGGAGAGCAAATAATGAAGCTGACATTTATGGGAGCCGGCAGTACCGTTTTTGCGAAAAATGTTCTGGGGGACGTCATGTGTACGGAAGCACTCTGGGACTGTGAAATTGCGCTGTATGACATTGACGGCGAGCGACTGGAAGAGTCTTACATCATGGTAACGGCTCTGAACAAAAACATCAATAAGGAGCGCGCCAAAATCAGCAAATACCTGGGCGTTGAAAACCGTAAGGCCGCGCTGAAAGGCGCAAACTATGTTGTCAACGCGATCCAGGTTGGTTTATATGACCCATGCACAATCACGGACTTTGAGGTGCCGAAAAAATACGGCCTGCGCCAGACCATTGCGGATACCACCGGCGTGGGCGGCATTTTCCGTGCCCTGCGCACCATTCCGATACTTAACGATTTTGCCAACGATATGATGGAAGTCTGCCCCAACGCTTGGTTTTTGAATTACACCAATCCCATGGCTCCGCTCTCCGGCTTTATGCAGCGTTACACGGGCGTGAACACCGTCGGCCTGTGCCACAGTGTGCAGCATTGCTCCATGGGCCTGCTTATGAATCTGGATCTCGAATGTGAGCTGCCTATCCGCGAGCGCATTGCGGGCATTAACCACATGGGCTGGGTGCTGGAGCTCTATGACGCCGAGGGTAACGACCTGTTGCCGGAGGTTCGCAAACGTGCCATTGAGGTGTTGGAAAGCGGCGTGACAGATCACCATGACTTGGTGCGCTATGAATACATCCGCCGTTTTGGGCATTATTGCACAGAGTCCAGCGAACATAACGCAGAGTACAACAACTTCTTTATCAAGGATAAATACCCGGAACTCATTGAACGCTACAACATCCCGCTGGATGAATATCCCCGCCGCTGCATCAACCAGATTGCGCGCTGGAAGGAAGATAAAAAGCGCTATATCAACGGCGAAGTTAAGCATGGCCGAACCTCAGAATACGCCTCCTACATCATGGAAGCGATGGAGACCGATGTGCCCTATAAAATCGGCGGCAATGTGCTGAACAAGGGCTTGATTGACAACCTGCCGCGTGAAGCCTGCGTGGAGGTAGCCTGCCTTGTAAATAAATACGGGGTGCAGCCCTGTATCCAGGGGCCGCTGCCGGTGCAGCTTGCCGCGATGAATATGACAGAGATCAACGTTCATTTGCTGACGATTGAAGCCGCTGTTACGTTGAAGAAGGAACATATTTATCAAGCGGTGATGCTTGATCCGCACGCCTCCAGCGAGCTTTCAATTGACGACATCGTCAAAATGTGCGATGAGTTAATTGAACGCCATGGCTCCTGGCTGCCACAATATCACTAATCATAAAATTATAAAAAATCAGGAGGCGGCATGTCGGCCTCCTGATTTTTTAGAAAGGTTTTGATTGCGTGTCCGATTCCATAAAACAGCAAAAGCAGGTGCCGAACAAAGAGCTTATCATTTTCCTTATCAGCACATTTCTGTTTACTACCATGCAGGGAATGGTGGGGAACTATCGCCAGGCATATCTGGTGAATGTGTTGCACCTGACCAGTGACAAAATTTCGCTCGTCAACACGGTTTGCAATATCATCTGCTTTGCGCTGAGCTTTTTCTATGCCATGCTCATCGACCGCGCACCCAAACCGGGTAAAGCAAAATTTAAGCCTGTGGTAACTATGGCCGCCATCCCCGCCGGGCTGTTTACGGTGCTGATGTTTCTAACGCCCAATCTGGCCGGAACGCCTCTGATTGCCTACCTGTGCCTGGTGACAATTTTGCATGCCGCGGCGACTTATTTTGCCAACACCATCAACAGTATCGGCATCATCCTCTCGCAAAATCAAGCTGAGCGGGATACGGTTCTCACCTTTCGCGGCATCGTGAATGCCATCGGCAATTCCGCGCCGCTGGTTGTGGTTCTGGTGGTCGGCCTGTTCAAAAGCGCGTCCATTCTAGCAACGGAGGAGAGGCGCTTTGTATTCTCCGCCGTGCTTTGTTCCGTCGTCGGTACGGTTATGATGTTGTTTGCCATGCGCGTTGTGAAGGAGCGCGTGGTATATTCCAGCAAACAAGAAAATCCGCTGCTGGGCTTTCGCGATATCATCCGAAATCCCTATGCCATGCTGCTGCTGTTCAGCGAATTTTTACAGGGTCTGCGGCAAATCGGCGGTTATATGGGGGTGTTCCTTGCTGCGGCGCTGCTGGGGGATGTGAGCAAATATATCCTGTTCGGCCTGCCCACCGGTATCGGCACGTTTATCGGTATGCTTATCGTGAACCGGCTATTAAAAAAAATCAACAGCAAGCAGATATATATGCTCTCCGCCGGGTATTCCATGCTGGCCAACCTCGGAGCGTTTTTCGCCGGCCTGCAATCCTTCCGGAATCCGGACAGTATGTTGTATCAAGTGATTTTCTTTGTGTTCTTGTTTTTAATCGGCTTGCAATACGGCGCAACCAATTTATTGCCCAGCATGTTCCAGGCGGATATCCTGGAGGATATCGAGGTCAAGACCCATCGCCGGGTGGAGGCGAGCCTTGCGTTTATCATCGGTGTAGGTGGTATGCTGGCCGGCGTGATAACCGGCTTTGTTTCCCCGCGTATTCTGCTGGGCGAAAGCTCGTTTATCAAATACCTGCCGCCCGTTGACCAGCTTGTGGACGGCATAAAGCAAACCGTCTATCTGGACCAGAGCTATGACACGAAGGTGCGCATGCTGCTGGTGTATACCATCTTTCACGGGTTGATGATTCTATTGGCAAGTCTGCCCTTTTTCTTCTACACCCTAACCGGGGAGAAAAAAGAGCGGGTTCACGCACAGGCTCTCGCATTTCGCGAGCAGCTTGAAAAATAAGGATAAAGGAGTATCGCGTATGTTTCATGGACTTGGAGTAAATTTATCCAATCTTTCGCAGCTGTCAGACGCAAAAACACGGTCCATCAGCCCAGAGAATTTCACGGGAGAAAAAGGAAGGGGCGCCATGTCTGAGGACGGACCGGCGCTGCTCGCGGCCAGGGATTTGGGCAAGGGTTGGAAGGTTTCGCCCTATGTACGCATCAGCGCGGGCGCAACATTCGAACTGGCCAATATCGCGGGTTCCGGTGCAATTGCGCATATCTGGCTCACGCCCGCGGGTTGCTGGCGGCAGGCCATTCTCCGCATGTATTGGGATGACAGCGAAAACCCCTCCGTGGAATGCCCTCTGGGTGACTTTTTCGCCAGCGCCTACCAGGGCGAGTTTGCGCAAATTTCGTCCCTTGCCGTATGCGTCAACCCCAAAAACGGCATGAACTGCTATTGGGAAATGCCCTTCCGCAAGCGTGCGCGTATCACGCTGGAAAACTGCTCGTTGGAAACCTTTACCCTCTACTATCAAATTGATTACGTCCTCACAGAAGTGCCGGAGGACTGCGCCTATTTCCATGCCCAGTTCCGCCGCAGCAATCCGCTGCCCTATAAAGAGGATTATGTCATTTTGGACGGCGTTGCCGGCAAGGGACATTATGTAGGCACCTACATGGCGCGCAGCGAAAACAATAATGGCTGGTGGGGCGAAGGCGAAATCAAATTCTTTATGGATGGCGACGGTGAATACCCCACCATCTGCGGCACGGGAACGGAGGACTATTTTTGCGGGGCATATAACTTTGATGTGAACGGTGGCTACACGGAGTTCACAACTCCTTACAGCGGCATGCCCCAGGTGCTGCGCCCGGACGGCCTTTATAAGGCAAACACCCGCTTTTCGCTCTACCGCTGGCACATCACCGACCCCATTCGCTTTGAGAGCGATTTAAAAGTGACGATGCAATGCCTCGGCTGGCGTTCCGGCGGGCGTTATCTGCCTTTGCAGGACGATATTGCTTCTGTTGCCTATTGGTATCAGACCTTACCGGCGGCCAAATTTCCGCAGTTGCCTGATCCGGATTTTCTGGAAAATATTTAAATTAGATTGTTGCCTTCTTCCGGCGTGACCCAAACTGTGTTGTAGCTGTGGTAAATTACCTTGCCGGGTTTGGCACCGTTTGGCTTGATGAGGCTGCGCACAGGGGTGTAGTCCACAGGCACCTGCGCGGAATCCCGCGCCTTACTGTGCCAGGCCGCGATACGTGCCGCTTCGAGGATGGTAGTTTCCGGAATATCCCGGTTCTCACAAACGACAATGACGTGGGAGCCGGGGTATTTTTGCGTGTGGAGCCAGAGGTCGTTTTTACGAGCCTGTTTGAGAGAAAGTTGGTCATTTTGCAGGTTGTTGCGCCCAACAAGAATGAGAAAACCGTCGGCGGTGCGGTATTGCAGCGGGGGGAGCGGCTTTTCCTTCAGCTTTTTTGCATCGCTCTTTATTTTGCAATAACCGGCGAGCGCCAGCTCTTCCCGAATTGCGTTAATCTCTTGATAGGAACCGGAGCGCTGCAGAGAGTCCGCTACAGTCTCCAAATATTGCAGCTCCGCCTCACCATCCTCAATCAGCGCGGTCAGCTTTTCCTCGGCTGTTTTCGCCTTGCGGTAGTCCTTGTAGTATTTTTGGGCATTTGCGTTCGGTGAAAGAGCCGGGTTTGCGGGAATGCGCACGGGGGCGTTATCCGCATAGTAATTCTCTAAATCATAAAACAGAGAACCCTTCTCCAGTTGATATTGATTCGCTAAAATCAAATCCCCATAGATGCGCAGCTTTTCCCGATCCACGCTTGTCTCCAGCTCTGCCCGCTGGACGGCAAGCTTTTTGGTGATGCGTGCGATGGCGTTAGAAAGATTCTTAGAGATATCCAGCGAGCGTTGGCGGGTGCGATCTATGCGGTCGCGCTCGCGGTAAAAACGATCCAGCAGCTTGCTGTATCCGGGCTCTGCCTGTGCCACATAAGAAAAGCCGTATTGCCGGATATCGCGGAAAGAAAAATCCATGGGCTTGTTTTCTGGATTGAGCAGTAGCGTTGGCGCGGAAATGCCGCTGCGCAGTTGCGCGGCAAGCGTTTGCAGGCTCTGATTCAGCCGGTTCCAATGCGCTTCTTGCAGCTCCCCAACTGCGCAGTCCGCCGCGCCGGTTTCGCTTGCGAGCTCCCGGCAAATCAGCGGGGAAGCACCCTCCAGCGTTTGCTGCAGTGCGGCATTGAGCCTTAGTTGCGGCAAAAGGTGAAGCTGTTCGAGCAGTTCTGCGGTGCCATGTTCTAACAGGCTCAGCTTGTTTTGGCTCGGCGGCGGGGCATAAGCCAGGCCGGGCTGAATCCAGCGCACGGAGGACTGTGACTCATCTATGCGCTTTACGGCGTCCACAATTACGCCCTGTGCGTTCACCAAAATCAGATTGCTGTGCTTTGCCATGATTTCAGCGTAAAGAGTGAAGCTTGTTTTTTCGCCCAATTCATCTGTTGCGGCAAAATCGATGCACAGCACACGATCCAGCCTCAGTTGGCGGATATCCGTAATTGTTGCCCCTGCAAGGTGCTTGCGCAGCAGCATGCAGAGCATCGGCGGAGAGGCAGGGTTCTCCGGTGCCTGCTCGATGAAATGCACACGCGGGCTGTTAGCGGATGCGCTGAGATAAAGCCGCGCTGCCGCAGTACGTGAGCGCAGCTGAAACACCAGCTCATCCTTGCCCGGCTGGTGTATTTTTTCCACACGGCAGCCCAGCGCCGTTTCCAGCAATTCCTGCCGTAAAAAATGTAAGGTGATTCCGTCCAGTGGCATGGCAATGTTTCCTTTATGTTATAGTGAAGATAGGATTTTCCTGTGCGAGTACACGCACGGAAAGATCCGGAAAGGCGTTGCGTAGCCGCGCAGCGAGCGCAGGAACGACGGGGTATTCTGTTGCAAAATGCCCGGCGGTAACCAGCGTGAGACCCGCCTGGGCGGCATCAAGCTGTTCATGGTAACGTGCCTCGCCTGTCACATAGGCGTGTGCACCCTGCGCGAGGGCGCTGCTGTAATAATCCCCGCCCGCGCCGCCGCAAACGGCAACGGCGCGCACAGGTTCGCTCCCCGCGCAATACTGCACTGCGCAGCCAAGCTTCTGCCCTGTGAACGCGGCAAACTCTGCGGGGGAAAGTGCCGCGGGTAATTGGCCGATGCGCAGCAACGGTTCCGTGCAGCCCGGTGTATCGATAGCTCGAACACCCAAGAGTCCCAGCGCTTCGGCCAAAACATCGTTCACGCCGCCGGGTGCGGTATCCAGATTGCTGTGGGCGCTAATGAGGTGTATGCCCGCCACGGCAAGCTGATAAACGGGAGACTGTGCGGGCAAGCTGTATTGCGGGTGAAACAAAGCGGGGTGGTGGCTGATGAGCAGCCCGATTCCCGCTTGTTTGGCCTGCTCGATGATAGAAAGCGTTACGTCCAGCGCAACGCCGACCCGGTCCACGTTGGCGGCCATATCACCCACCTGCAGGCCGCAGTTATCCCAGCCCTCCGCAGTGGAAAAGGGTGCAAATGCATCCAAAAAGTCATATATGTTTTGCACGTTTACAGGCATGCCAAAACCTCCCGGATATCCTGTTCTATTTCACGTAACGCGGCGCATTCCTCCGGCAGCAAACCGGCCTGCTCCAAAGCATCAGCCCGTTTGGTTACGCGGGCAAGCTGCTTGCCTATGTATGCCCCGGCGAGCGGGGAGCGGCAGCGCGGCACTTCGCCGTAATAGGCATAGCCGGGCGGATAGCGGTGCAGCACGGCAGCATCGTATTGCGCAGTGAAAGCACAGTAGATGCGCCCTTCATCCACACAAAGCTGCTCCTGCGTGATTGCAAAACAGCGCTGCATTAAAAAGGTGCGCAGCTCCTCCGCACGGGTCATGGGCTGAAAAATAAATTGTTTTGTGCTGTTATCAATCCAAGTTGCCTGCGTGAGCAGCCGCGTAATTAAGGTGCCGCCCATCCCGGCAAACACAAAAACCTCCGCATCCTCCGGCGAAACGGCGTCCAAGCCGTTCGAAAGGCGCAGGGTAATGTGGTCCTCAAGCTGATAACGCGCAACGGTTCGCGCCGCGTTGGCCAGCGGATGTGCCCCAATGTCGCAGGCAAGCACATGCTGCGCAAGTCCCGCCTGTATCAAGTAAACAGGAAGATAGGCGTGATCTGTTCCAATATCGGCAACAGTCACGCCCGGTTTCATCATATGCGCCGCCATGGTCAGGCGCGGCGAAAGGGAAAGGAGCCTGTCCAATTACTTCGCGGCAAGGTATTCGTTGATGTTCGCAACCAGCGCGTCCGCGTCCGTGCCGTGAACGGCACAGGCCTGCGCAATCGTCTCCCCGCGGGAGGCGGGGCAGCCCAGGCAATGCATGCCCATAGCCAGGAAAAACTGCGAAGTGCCGTTATCCGCGTCCAAAATATCGCCGATGGTCATATCCTTTGTTACTGCTGTCATGTATAAAACCTCCAAAGTCATTTCGTTACTATTACTTCGGCACTTAACAGTAGTTAATTTGCGGGTCGAAATGCTCGGCCGTATGGGATTTTGACCCGCAAAATTTTTACTACTGTTTGGTGCAGGAGTAATAGTATAACACAATTTGTCGGAATTAGCAATTATATCAATCTCCGTTATCTTGGAAGATTGGTAGTACTGATCCATTGCCGAGCTTGGGCACATATGTCCCAGGGTTTTGCAACCAGCGGATGACCTCTGCTTGCACATCCGTATGATCAACCCAATAGTCAGGCGTAAAACCCTTTCCCTCAACGCAGTCATCCGGATTTCTGCACAAATTAATAATATTTGGTACGCGCAGAACAATACCGGAGTGTTTCAGCTGATAGCTTGCAACGTTGCCGAATGTATTACAACCCATTGAATTTTCGCCGATAAAAACTGCATGTCTTAAGCTTTTTGCATATAGTACAGAAGTTTCGCCGGAGGAGGCGGTGTCGCTGTTCATTAGAAAGTATAATGTTCCTTGAAAACTTCCGTTTTCGGGCTTGTAAATTTCGGAATCAAATACTTCCCATTTCCGTTTACAAGGTCTTTTTTTCGTTAAGGGCGAAGTAAGTTTTGCGCTATATTCCTCACAGCACACATAATTGTTCAGCCCCTGCAGAAAGTCGCGGGGAATCCTGGAGTACCCGCCTTCATTGGAAAGGTTATCCCATATGAGTATTTGATCAGCAGAGTGTTTTTTTCCGATACCAACAATATCAGTTTTTTTAGTGAGCGGAAGAATAAAATCGCAGCAGTTTGACTGAACAATGTCGATGCCGCTTTTCGAGTCCTCGCTCAAGCAGATATCGTTGTTTTTTTGATTTACAGAAGCCCTGCATCGATGAACAGCAACAGTTACGATGGCATCATTAACATGCAGTTGCATGGTGTCAAGCTGACTCCATGAGCGGCAGCCTACTAAAAAATATTGCTTTCCGGGTGGAGACAGTGTCGGAAACAAACAGTTCTCATCATCCATTCTACTGCCTGCTTTCACCTGCTGCTCACAGCTTGAGGCAATTCGAAATGTCTCGCCAACTTTTTCAACCAGAATATCTGCAAAATAAGCTGCGTATTTTTTTGAGAAGTGAAGTCTACCGGTCATCGGGGAAGCAAAGGCCAGGTGATTGTCAACAATCCCAACGTGAAACGCAGTATGGATGGCTCTGCAAAAATCGCTTATATACAGTTCATCGCGGGCCATAATAAAGGCTCTTACCTGCTCATAACAATCAGCAAATGAGATTCCTTGCCGTTCCCAATATTCTTTGCCCGAGTATCTGTTGTCCATAATATAGCGCAGCTGCCCAAAATCGAGCAAAGCCTGCTTGCGCGGGAGGGTGGCGCGGTATTTTCGGATTTTTCTAAAGGGCGTTTTGACGGATTCAGAAATATATGGTGCAAGCATGTCTGTCATAAAAAGACCACCTTTTTCGGCTACCCACGCAGCTCAATCCCCATCGCGCGCAGGGCTTCCAGTGCGCGGCCGATGGCATTGTCGGTTTCCTCATCTGTCAGCGTACGCTCTTTGGAGCGCAGGCGCAGGCTGAACGCAATGCTCTTCATGCCCGCCGGAATTTGTGCGCCCTCATAGATGTCAAACAGCTCTATTTGTTCCAGGATAGCGCCCACAGAGTCCGCAATTACGGTTTGCAGGCTGTGCACAGTCAGCTCCTTTTTGCAGACAAATGCCAAATCTCGCGTCATGGCCGGGAATTTCGGCAGGGGGGCGTAGACTGCGTCGCAGGCGAAGCTATCCATCAGCGCGTCCAGCGCAAGGGATGCGGCATAGACCTTAACACCGAATTCATAGTTTTCGGCAACAATGGGGTGAATTTCGCCGAACAGCCCGATTTCTTTGCCGTCCGCCAGAATCCGTGCACAGCGCCCGGGATGGAAGGCTTGGTTGTTTTGCAGTGCCTCAAAGCTGTATTTCACCAGCTTCACTTTGCGCAACAACGCTTCAATCACGCCCTTCATCGCGTAAAAGTCACAATCCTCGCCATACATGCCCAGCATGATTGCTTGCGTCTCACGGGGTAAAGAGTCCGCCCCTGTGGGACTGTATACGGTAGCGATTTCATACAGCGCCGCTTCTTTGTTGCGGTAGTTATAATTGCGGGAAAGCACCTCCAGCATGGAGGGCAGTGCGGTGGTGCGCATGACGCTGGTGTCCTCGCCCAGCGGATTTTGCAGGGTAATGCTCTCGCGCAGCGCATGCCCCTGCGGCAGGGCAATTTTGTTATAAACCTTGGGGCTGACAAAGGAGTAGGTCGCAATTTCAGAAAGCCCTGCGGCAAGCAACGCTTCGCTGACCGTGCGCTCCAATAGCTCCTGTTGGCTTACGCGGGCGTCTGCAACACCGGCAAGCGGCTTGTTTTCAATTTTTTCAAAGCCATAGAACCGCGCAACCTCCTCCGCAATATCCGCCGCGTGCTCCACATCGTTGCGGAAGGAGGGCACGATGATGCGGTCCTGTTCAACGGTAAATGCCAACTTCTCCAAAATGCGCTTTTGTTCTTGCGCCGAAACAGAGATGCCGATAAAACGGTTGACGTAGTCCGGGTCAAACTGGAGCGTGCGCGGTGTATAGGGGCTTGGGTTGCAATCCACAATGCCGGGGACAACCTCGCCCGCGCCGAGCTGCTCCACCAAATCCAGCGCGCGGTTTAGGCAAACGGCGCAGCCCTGGGGGTCAAGCCCCTTTTCAAAACGTGCGGAGGACTCTGTACGCATGCCCAGCTTTTTGGCGGTTACGCGCACATTTGCGCCCCTAAAGCAGGCGGATTCAAACACAATGGTTTGCGTGTCGTCCATGATACCGCTGTATTCGCCGCCCATAATGCCCGCAACGGCCACGGGTTTGTTTGCGTCCGCAATCACCAGCATATCGGGGGTGAGCGGGCGCGTGACGCCGTCCAGGGTTGTAATGCTCTCGCCCTGTTTTGCGTCACGGACAATAACCTGCCCGCCGTCCAGATAGCGCAAATCAAACGCATGCATGGGCTGGCCGTATTCCAGCATGACAAAGTTGGTGATATCCACAATATTGTTGATGGGGCGCACACCGCTTGCGCGCAGCCGCTCCCGCAGCCAGCGGGGGGAGGGGGCGATGCGGACATTCTTTACGACTGCCCCGGCGTAACGGAAACAGTTTTCCGTCTGTGCGATACAAACCCGCAGCAGGCTGTCAATCTCGCCGCCGACCGGGCGGTCGGAGACGGCGGGTTTTTTGTAATCCAAATCAAATGTTGCGGCGGCCTCCCGCGCAAGTCCCAAAACAGAAAGGCAGTCCGGGCGGTTGGGTGTGATTTCAAATTCCGTAACCACATCATCCAGGCCGATTGCCTGATGAATGTCAAGGCCGAGCGTGCAATCGCAATCTTCGCCCAGCAAAAAGATGCCGTCCTGCGCGGCCAAGGGAAAGTCGTGACCTGTCAGCCCCAGCTCGCTCAGGGAACAGAGCATACCCTCGCTCATTACGCCGCGCAATTCGCCGCTGTGGATTTGCTTGCCGCCTGCAACGACGGAACCGTCCAGTGCGACGGGGACAAAGGAACCTACAGTTACATTTTGTGCGCCGGTGACAATTTGCAGCGGCTTTTCTTTCCCGATATCAATTTGGCAGACCCAAAGATGGTCGGAATTTGCGTGCTTTTCCAAAGCAAGCGCCTTGCCCACCACAATGTTGCGCAGCTCCGCGCCCTCAGAGGAAAAGCCCTCCACCTTGGAGCCGCTCATGGTCATGGCGTCGGCAAACTCTTTATCCGAAACGGTAACCTTACAATAATCTTGCAGCCATTTTTTTGAAAGATTCATGTTGTTCTCCCTTCTGCCCGTTAAAACTGTTCCAGAAAACGCAGGTCGTTTTCAAACAGCAGGCGCATATCATCAATTTTATAGCGGAACATGGTCAGGCGCTCCAGGCCAACGCCAAAAGCAAAACCGGAATATTCCTCCGGGTCGATGTTACAGCGCGAGAGTACGTGCGGATGCACCATGCCCGCGCCGAGGATTTCAATCCAACCCTCCCCCTTGCACATGGGGCAGCCCGCGCCGCCGCAGCGGAAGCAGGAAACGTCCACCTCACAGGAAGGTTCCGTAAACGGGAAGTGGTGCGGGCGCAGGCGAATTTTGGTGTCCTCGCCGTATAGGCGCTTGGCAAAGGTTTCCAGGCAGCTTTTTAGGTTGCCCATGGTAATGCCCTTATCCACAACCAGTCCCTCAATTTGATGGAACAGGGGGGAGTGTGTCGCGTCCACCGCGTCCGAGCGATAAACCCGGCCGGGGGCAATGATGCGGATAGGCGGCTTCTCCCGCTCCATCACACGGATTTGTACGCTGGAGGTCTGGGTGCGCAGCAGCATGTTTTCTGTGATATAAAAGGTGTCCTGCGTATCGCGCGCGGGGTGATCCGCCGGGATGTTCAGTGCCTCAAAGTTGTAATAATCCCATTCCACCTCCGGCCCCGTCGCAACAGAAAAGCCCATGCCCAAAAAGATTTCCAGCACTTCGTTTTGCACCAGGGTCAACGGATGCCGGTGCCCGATTTTTCTCTTTTTGCCGGGAATGGTGACGTCCAGCGTCTCCTGCGCCAGCGTTTGCGTTAACTCGTCCGCGCGGATTTGCTCATCCGCCCGAGCAATCAGCTCCTCGATTTTAGTGCGTACCTCATTTGCGATTTGTCCCATCACAGGGCGCTCCTCGGCGGAAAGCTTGCCCATCTGCTTTAAAATCGCAGTCAGCTCGCCCTTTTTGCCCAGGTAGCGGATGCGCTTTTCTTCCAGTTCCGCGCGGCTGCGCACTGTTTCGAGTGCCAATTTCGCCTCTTCGGCTATGGCATGCAATTGGTCTTTCATATGCTCCGTCCTTTCCGAATAAAAAATCCGCCCCTCTAATAAAAGAGGGACGGAAAAAATTCCGCGGTACCACCCTGCATTCGCAACCAAAGGCCGCGCACCTTCACGTGCTCGATGGCACGCTCTGCCCCATAACGGCGGCAAACCGTTGCAGCCTACCACAAAAGCTTCAGCCGCACCGCTCCGGAGTGAACTTCGGCAACCCTGCACACCATGGTTCCGCTTTCAGCCGGGGCGAAACCTCTCTGCAGCGTGCGCGTGTGAGCTGCTTACTCTCTCCATCATTGCGTTGTTTACTCAGTGTAATATAGTATACTCGTTTTTTGAAAAAATGCAAGCGGAAAATATCTTGCGTTTCCCAATTTTTAGAATGCTCTGGTTAGACCGAAAATCAGTCATACAGATAGGGATATTGCCCATAAGGGCGGTGACAATTGCGGCCGCGGCAGTTTTTGTCAAACAATTCCCGCAGCAGTAGAATGCGGATAATGTCCTGTAGCGAATTACGGTCGTAGCGCCTATGTCCATAGTGTCCCCGGCCGAATCCGCGCTGGACAGGGATTGCCTCCTCCTGCGCCGCGGTGGAATCCATGCCGCTGTCGGCCAAAACGTTTTGAATCATGCCCTGCAGAATCTCGTCCGTCACAACCGCGTTGCCGCCGGAACGCTCCATCATTTCGCTTACCAGGTCTTCCACTAAGGGATAAACGTCATAATAGATATCCGGGTACATTGCCTCCAGACTTTGCAGGAACATGTCGTTGCTGAAATCGTCATAATTCATTTGGTATTCAGACATGCTAACCCTCCTTTCTACTTTCATGGTATGGCACCTGTCCGAAAGTGTGAAAGGATTGTACATTTTTAGTTGGTGGGCTAACAGTATGCCCCGAGCGCAAGCCCTTTATCGATAAAGTAACAATAACTCTCATAACTGACGTTTTTGGGGATGGAGTGGTCAGTGTGTAAGATATAGCCATTGTTTTGCATCAAAGCGGGAATTTTGCTCACCAGCTCCCGGTCTATCACAGCCTTATCGTTGCTGCAGAGTGCGCGGATGTCGATGCCGCCCATCAGCGCTATTTTTTCACCGTATTGGCGGTAAATACGCAGCGGGTCAATGCCGGATTTGATTTCCATCGCCTGCAGTGCGTCGATGCCGGCCTCTACCATGCCGGGCAGCAGCGGTTCGATAAAGCCGCAGGAATGCATGATAACAGGCAGACCCAGGCTGTGGGCAAAATCAATTGTCTTTTTATGCGAAGGGTAGAGCAGCTCTCGGTACATCTGCGGAGAGAGGAAGGGCGCGCCTTTATACCCCATATCCTCATAAAACCAAATACCGTCCGGCTTGCCCTCCTTCGCAAAGAGGATTTCCATCAAGTGAATCGTCAAATCCGCATAAGTGGCGGCCATATCCGTAATCCAATCTGGGTCAAGTGCCATGCCCATGAGCATATACTCGTGACCGCAGACGGGGTGCATGCTTTCAAACACATTTACACCGCTCCAACAGAAAAAGCGCCCTGCCGCGCGGCAGCGGGCTTTGGCGGTGCGGTAACCTTCCCAGTTAATGCGGCGCTCCTCCGGTTGGAGCAGGGGCTTTAGCGCTTCCCATCGGCTGCGCTCTTTTACGGTGAAATCCACATGCTCCGGCGTGCCGTCACTGTCCTTTTTCCAGCGCAGCGTAGCGCCGTTTCCGTCCAGGTAAGTGGCGGTGTGCGCGGTCTCCCCAACCAGCCTGCGTTCAAAATCCAAGTCCGCAACCAGGTTGAACGCCCAGCAGGTATCCATATCAAAACCAAAATGAGCGGCCATATTTTCTCCCGGGCGGATATGACCCTGCTGCTGCCACAACGCGTGGGTGTCGCCCCAAAAGTGTTCAAACAAGCCGATACGGTCAATCGGTTCATGCCGCAAAATGCGCTGCATGCGCTCCAGTCCTGTCATACAATTACCCCTTAACAAAATTTAAACAGCGATCCGTATGGAAAAATTAGAAAGCCTATTGACCAAAGAGGCCAGAAGTGCTATTTTGAAAAATAGCAGAAGATAGGGAGGGATTCTTGTGATTGCAATCAGCGATCTGACGCTGCAGTATCCAAGCGGTAAAGGAATTTTTGAGTTGGATTTTCAAGTGAGGCAAGGGGAGTCCGTGGGCTATTTGGGGCCGAACGGCGCGGGCAAAACAACCACCATACGCGCCCTGCTCGGGTTTATGGCGCCAAACAGCGGCAGTGCAACAATTGCGGGGCTGGACTGCGTAAAGCAGGCGCCCGAGATTCAAAAACAGTTGGGCTATATTCCGGGTGAAATCGCATTTTTTGACAGCATGAAGGGCGACGAGTTCCTGCGTTTCATGCAGGATATGCGCGGCATTCGCAATACAGCCAGACAAAAAGAATTGCTGGAGCGTTTTGAGCTAAACCCAAAGGGAAAAATAAAGAAGTATTCCAAGGGCATGAAACAAAAGCTCGGTATCGTTGCGGCCTTTCTGCATGACCCGCAGGTGCTGATACTGGATGAACCGACCAGCGGCCTCGACCCGTTGATGCAGCAGCGTTTCATTGAACTGGTGGCGCAGGAGAAGGCACGCGGCAAAACAGTGCTCATGTCCAGCCATATGTTTGAAGAGGTGGAGCGCAGTTGTGACCGGGTTTTGATTATCAAGGATGGGCGCATCATAGAACAGTCCGATATCAAAACATTGAAGGATGCACGGCGCAAGGTATTTTTCGTTTCTGTGATGCAGGAACAGGCCTTCGCGGCCGCCTTGGAGCAGGCGGGCTTTGACTATACGCTCCCGGCGCACGGGGGTGCGGAGGTCAGCATGAGCGGGGACCGGGTTGACAGTTTCATCAAGCTCTGTGCGGACTTTACCCTGCAAAGCTTTGATGCAAAACCACAGTCGCTGGAGGATATCTTTATGCAGTTTTATGGCCAAAAGGGGGAAGCACAATGAGCTTGGTTCTTTTTAAGTCCACATGCAAGCGAAACTGGGTATTATGGGTAATATTCTTATATGTCCTTTTGATGTACGCATCAATTATGATTATGATGTATGACCCGGCGGACATGACGGAAATCAATGCCATGATGGACTTGTTCCCGCCCCAGGTGATGCATAGCTTTGGCTTTGGGAGCGTGAACAGTTTAACGACCTATCTTGCCTCCTGGCTTTACGGTTTTTTGTTTTTTGCGTTTCCGTTGGTTTATTGCATTTTGCTAGCCAACCGCCTTGTGGTGAAAATGGTGGATAACGGCTCTTTCGCATATCTGCTGTCCACACCCAAATCCCGCGTGAGCATCATTGCGACCCAATGGTGTTACGGCATTGTTTCCCTGGTGCTGCTTATGTCGGCAGTGTGTGGCATTGTGATTGCCTTGTGCCATGGCAGGCTGGCGGGGGAACTGAAAATTCCGGAATTTTTGGCTCTGAATTTCACGACCTTATTGCTCAACCTTGCCGCCTTTTCCATCTGTTTTTTCTGCTCCTGCCTGTTCAACGAAAGCAAGATGGCAACCGGCTTTGGCGCGGGGATTCCCATTGTGTTTCTGCTGATGAAGATGTTGGGCGGAGCCGCGCCGGATGCAAAAGTTTTGACTGAATGCTCCCTTTATGGCCTATATGACCCGATAGAGCTAGTGAACGGGGTTTCGGTGGCTTGGCAGAATCTTTTGTTCGGAACGATCGCTGTTGTTTTATTTGCGGCATCGTTGCTGGTATTTCGGAGAAAACGCTTGCCGCTGTAGCGCCGGAAGAATATTATACCAATCTCCATTAGAATAAAGTGTACCCCGTGTCAAGGACAACATGGGTTTTTGCTCTTCCAAAATCAAAGGATATCAGCTATAGTAAAAGGGCTTTACCATTACGCAGGATAGTGCAACGCTGAGGAGCGACA
>JAVBPP010000046.1:0-21547 GCA_031549535.1 Oscillospiraceae bacterium | reverse complement strand
ACTGAAATCCCTGACCTTCGTGTTCCCCATTCCGGTGCTGTATGCAAGCGCCGGCATACTCTTCCCCACCCTGCCGGCGATTCTCATTAATATGCTGGGCATCGCCATCACCATTTCGATCCCCTATTGGCTGGGGAAATTCACGGGGCAGGAAACGGTGGACAAGCTGGTCGCCAAATACCCCAAGGCCGTCCACCTCTATCGCCTGAAGCGCGACAATGAGTTTTTCTTCGTCTACCTCGTCAAGCTCATCGGCATCATCCCCTGTGACCTGTCCAGCATGGCGCTGGGGGCGATGCATGTGCGTTACAGGAACATGGTTCTGGGCTCTGTTATCGGCATGACACCGTATATGATAGCCGTAACGGTTTTGGGCGCGAACATCACCGAGCCCTTCTCCCTGCCCTCCGTTATTTCCTTTTCCATCGTCATTGTGCTCTCGCTGCTTTCCTCACTGTTGTATAAATTTGTGATTCAGAAGCGGGCGGTACAGGCGGAGCGGGATGAGGAAAGCGCATAACCGCAACAAAGGTTCGGGTTTTTCCGGACCTTTTTCTTTTTTTCACAGAGCAGCCACACAGTTATCACATAATTGTGCTATAAAAGCTTTGACAGAATATATTCCTGCCGCTATAATGGTATTTGGAATATTTTGCATATGATTTGGGGTAAAGGAGCAGACTATGGTCAGCAAACAGGATTTCGGTGCTCTGCGGGACGGCAGGGCAATTGCACTTTATACAATAGCACATGCCACCGGTGCATCCGTGCAGCTCATCACCTACGGAGCAACGCTGCAGAGCGTGTTTGTGCCGGATCAAAACGGCCGGCTCAGCGATGTGATTCTCGGTTTTGACAGCATTGCGGGGCACGAGGCGTTTTCCGCCGGCCACGGCAAAACCATTGGGCGCTATGCCAACCGTATCGCGGGCGGCAGCTTTTGCTTGAACGGCGCGTGTTACAACGTCACCAAAAACGAGGATGACATCACCTGCCTGCACGGCGGCGGCGAGTTCGGCGATGCGGTCTGGGATGCCGAAATTCTCGCTGAGGATACGGTTCGCTTTACTTACAGCAGTCCGCAGGGTGCCCACGGATTTCCCGGAGCGGTGGATGCGGCAGTTACCTACCGTTTTACGCCGGATAACTGCCTGGAAATTTGCTTTGAGGCCGTGCCTGACCGGGACACCATACTCAACCTAACCAACCACGCCTATTTTAATTTGAGCGGTGCGTTTGAGCGCGATGTGCTCGGGCATGTGCTGCAAATCAACGCGGATTGCTTTACCCCCACGGATGCGGCCAGCATCCCCACCGGGGAGCTGCAAAGCGTTGCGGGCACACCCTTTGATTTTCGCGCGGCAAAACCCATCGGGCAGGAGATTCACGCGGATGAAACCCAGCTGACCCAGTGCAAGGGCTATGACCATAATTTTTGTTTGAATCAAGGGGAAGGCCTCCCCGCCGCAGTGGTGTTTGAGCCGGAGAGCGGGCGTGAAATGCGCGTGTTCACGGATTTGCCCGGTGTGCAGTTGTATACGGGTAATTTTTTGGACGGGGAAAGCGGCAAAAACGGCATCCCCATGCGCCAGCACGCGGGCTTTTGCCTGGAGACGCAGTATTATCCGGATACGCCCAACAAGCCGGAGTTTCCCAGCTGCACTGTTCGCGCGGGTGAAACATTCCGCAGCACAACAAGCTTTTGTTTCGCCGTAGTCCAATAGTGGAATTTGTAAAATTTACGGTTTTGACACAGGAATTTCATGCGGAAATCCGTTTTATCCTGTTAAATGGCATCATAGGGTTCCTCCGCGCGGAAATACTTCCCGGGAAATGTTTCATACTTTCCCCATGTGCGGCAATGTGCTATACTGGAGGCAAATAACCCGGAAAGGAACGATTGCATTGCGTCGTCTATCCATAAAAAAAGCTGTTTGCGGCGGTATCGCGGCCGGACTGCTGGTTTTCATCGGCTCCGGCTCCTTCACCGCGTTTGCGCAAACCCAAGCCTTAAGGCCAACCAACCAGAGCTATGCCTGGTTGGAAGATGTGTTTATCCGCGAGGATGTTTCGCAGGTGCGCCTGTCGCCCATGATTGCGCTTGCGAATTACCCCCATTCCCGCAACTTGAGCGATTTTCAATATGAAATGCTCACTTATGTGCAGGAATACAGCAAGGGGGAGGCCGGTGTTCTGGAGGAGGTGCAGTTCATCATCCAACAGGCCAGCCTGCTGCTAATCGGCATGGGTGTGACAGAGTCCTACGCCGAGCAGCGCATCTGGCTGGTGGAAAACTACGGCATCATCTATCCGGAAAAGGATGATGAAAATACCCAGTCTTATACCTTGATTCTTTACGCTATTTTAAACCGCGGCATGGCTTCTACGCTGGAAGAGAGCGGTTTCCTCACAAAGCCCCTGAATATCCCGAAAAATGTTACGCTAGAAAAAGCGATGGTGATGTTTTTATCCGCCTCCTCCCTGACAACGGTGACGAATCCGGACGGTAAGCCGGCGGATTCCAAGGGCGCGGTGCTCAACTCCAAAAATGTGGAGACAATGCAGGCGTTTTTGTATGAGCTGATTCGCTATTCCCTTAAAGTGCAGGGCTATCCCGTGACAGATGAGACCAGCGACGAGGACCTCATGCGTTACTTCAAGCGCATGACCGCCGAACAGCTTGGCTATTCGGTGGACGAGGAGGCAACTGACACAGAGCTGGATACCTACGCCTTAATCTCGGTGCTCAAGGAGCGTTACGGAATTCGCATCCAGCCCGGCAGCATGGCGGAGCTTTTGTTCCTGCCCACCGAACAGGCGCAGGCGGATGCGCTGACCCGCCTGGTTTTGGAAACGATGGTGCTCGAGCGCGGCGGTTCCGTGCAGGCGAATACGCCGCTGCAAACGCTGTTTGACCGGTCCCTGGAGCTGGGCTATTTTGAGCTGGGTGAAGACTTTTATTCCGATGTATATAGCTACCGAATTGATTTAAGCTATAAACGTTCCTCTGTTTGGCTTACGCCGATTTGCTATGCCGATTTAATGACACCGCCCGGAAAGCGGGAAAAAGTCAGCATCACCATCGGCGGGGAGGAGGCGCTGGATCGCCTGCCCTTTGAAATCGCACTAAACAACCAGCTGAAGCAGCAGACCGTGGAGGTTCGTGTGAGCTATGAGCAGGGTTCTATCAACGAATTTCGCACCTATCGGTTCACCTTTGTGCAGGGTGAAAAATATCCGCCGCAGGGGAGCGGGAACACGGATGTTTATGTAAAACCCCCACAGGAGGCCGTTACCACCAAAAGCCAGGTCAGCAACATCATCACAGCCCCCATCGGCGGCGGTTACACGCCGGGTGAGGTGCAAGGCAATACCGGTGCCGGGTTGACTACCACAAACGCCTATGCAGGCGCGCAGCAGGGGGTTACCAACCCCAGCGCGGCGGGCGGATACGTTTCCCCCGGTTTTGAGAATACCCCCGTGGATTTCAACGGCGAGCAGAGCCCCGGCTCTTCAGACAAGGCAGGGCTCGCGGAAACGGGGCTTCAGATGTGGATGTATGCGGCGGGCGGCGGTGTGCTGTTGGTTGCGGCGGGCGGCGGCTACTATGCTTACAACACAAAACAAAACGGCAAGCCGGGCGCAAAGAAAAAAGAAAATCGCTTTTAATCAAAGAGCTGCGCACCGCGCAGGATGGAGGATCGTATGGCAGAAGAAAGAATTCTCGTTGTAGATGACGACAGCAATATCTGTGAGCTGCTACGGCTGTATTTGGAAAAGGACGGCTACAGCGTAAGCATTGAAAATGACGGAGACGCCGCCTTGGCTGCCTTTAAAGAAAATCAGCCTGACCTGGTGCTGCTGGATATCATGCTGCCCAAGCTGGATGGCTGGCAGGTTTGCCGCGAAATCCGCAAGTTGGCGGAAACGCCCATTATTATGCTCACTGCCAAGGGCGAGACCTTTGACAAGGTGCTCGGCCTGGAGCTGGGGGCGGATGATTATGTGGTCAAGCCCTTTGAGGCCAAGGAGATTTTGGCCCGCATCAAGGCTGTGCTGCGCAGGACCAGCGTTGCCCCCCAGTCCGATGTGAAGGAAGTGCATTACGACAAGCTGGTAATCAACCTAACCAACTATGAGCTCAAGGTCAACGGCGAGCGCGTGGATACGCCTCCAAAAGAGATGGAGTTGATTTATCACCTGGCCAGCAATCCGAACCGTGTCTTTACGCGGGACCAGCTGCTTGACGAGGTCTGGGGCTTTGATTATTACGGTGATTCCCGCACGGTGGATGTGCATGTCAAGCGCCTGCGTGAAAAACTGGAGGGTGTCTCCGATAAATGGGAGCTGAAAACCGTCTGGAGCGTTGGCTATAAATTTGAGACGAAAGAATAAAGCAAGCTATGTTTCAAAAAAAACGCAACGGCATTTTCTTTAAATATTTTGCGACGACTTCGGCCATTATGCTGTCCAGTTTTTTGGTGATGGGCGTTACCCTGCTGTGGTTTTTTACGAATTACTGGGCGGATAAACAAATTGAGTTGCTGCAGACCAATGCCGACAGCTATGCGAAAAAATATATTCAGCTGCAGGACGAGGCGGATTTGGACACAAACCTAAGCCGTGAGGATGAAATTAAGGTCAACCAGATGTTCGCCATTATTGTTCTGGGCGTGATTCAGGAATCACTGAACGCCGATGTGTTTGTTTGCAATGAAAGCGGGCGGGTCATTTATTGCTATGACATGCTCAGCAACCAAAACCCCAGCGCCGGGCAGTGCCGCCACAGCATGGTGCAGGTCTCCGGCCAAACGCTGGAGCAGGTGAAAAACGGCACCATGCAAACACGCGGCAAGCTGGACGGGGCTTTTGAAAAGAACCACTTTTTGGCCAGTGCGCCGCTGGTGTTGAATGGCAAATTTTTAGGCGCGGTTTTTTTAACCCAACCTGTCACGCAGGAAATGCTTCCCATTGCTCGCAGTGTTTCCTGGCTGTTTTTTGTGGCTGCTTTTATTGCGCTGGCCATTGCGTTTGTCGCCTTTTATGTAATGACCTATCGCATGACAAAGCCGCTGCGCGATATGTCACGGGCGGCGAAGCAATACGCCATGGGCGATTTCAGCAGACGCATTAGCTACCACCGCTTCTTCCGCAGGAAGGAGTATAAAGACGAGCTGGGTGAATTGGTGCAGGATTTTAACTCCATGGCGGGTGCGCTGGCAACGCTGGAGTCCATGCGGCGCAGCTTTGTTGCCAATGTTTCGCATGAGTTAAAGACCCCCATGACAACTATAGGCGGTTTTATCGACGGAATTCTGGACGGGACGATTGACCAGAGCAGGCAAAAACAGTATTTAAAAATTGTATCCTCTGAGGTCAAGCGCCTTTCCCGCCTTGTGACAAGCATGCTGAACATGTCCAAAATTGAGGCGGGTGAACTGCAGCTCAATCCCAAACGCTTTGATATTGCGCGGCTGATGTTCCAAACACTATTGGCGTTTGAACAGGAAATCACAAACAAACACATCACCATCAACGGCTTTGAACGTATGGGTACGGTCAATGTGCTTGCGGATGAGGATATGATTCATCAGGTTGTGTACAATCTGATTGACAACGCGGTCAAGTTTGTGAATGAAGATGGGCAGATTACACTGGCCGCGAGCGCGAATGATACCAATTATACGATTTCTATCCGTAACAGCGGTGCTGGGATTCCTCCCGAAGAGGTCGGCAATATTTTTGAGCGGTTTTATAAGGTTGACAAGTCGCGCAGCTACGATGTGCGCAGCGCCGGTTTGGGGCTGTATATTGTGAAAAGCATTGTGGAACTGCACGGCGGAACCATTAGCGTTGAGAGCGAGATGAACCGTTACACAGAGTTTCGCTTTACCCTTCCCCGGGCAGGCGCCCTGCCCCGAACAGAGAATTAGTTTGAGGAGTTGGAAGTTTGAAAAACAAGTTTTTCAAACTGAAGTTTTGTGCTTTTTTGTCAAAAGGCGGACAAAAATTCGCTGCGCTCCCCGCACGCTGCGGATTGCGAAACGCGCAAAACTTCTACCGGCTTCTGAAAGGATGGTCATAATAATGAACGACAACGAATTTAATCCGAACGGTTTTGAGCCGGAGCACGAAACCCCGCAGGCAATACCGTCTGCTGAGCAGGAGTCTGCTGCGCCGCAAATGCAGGGCGCGCAAGAGCAGCCTTTCGAGCAGCCCGCTCAAGAGCAGCCCCTTGAACAGCCGGCAGTGTATCAGCAGAACAGTGCGTATTATAACTCCCAGCAGGAGCCGCCGGCTCCCAAGCCCTACTATGTACCCCCGCAGATGCAGCAGATGCCGCCGCCGCCGCAGCCTTATCAGAATCCGTATTACAATTCTGCTCCGGTTCCTGCTGCGCCTGCAGTGAAAAAGGGCGGCAACGGGCTAAAGCTGTTGTGTGTGATTTTGGCGATTTGCCTGTGTATTTCCGGCGTTGTGGCAGGTGTTGCGATTGCCACGCGCGGCAATGAGGGCGGCAAGGCCTCCGGTGACCCGAACGCGCCGACCATGGCGCTGAACGACACGCCGGATACCACCAACGCCCCGGCCTCTGCGAGCGGTACGCTCAGCGCGGAGCAGGTGGCGGAAAAAGTGAAACCGAGCGTAGTGGGCATTGTGGTTTACGCGGGCATCGGCAACCAGATTGGGGGCGAAGGTTCCGGTATTATCATGGGAGAGGATACAACAAAAACCTATACCTATATCATTACCTGTGCCCATGTGGTTTCCGGCAGTAACTCCGGTATTTTTGTTCAGCTGGAGAGCGGCAAGCAGTATAAGGCCGATATCGTCGGCTTGGATAAGCGCACAGATTTAGGTGTACTGCGCATCAAGGAGAAGGGCCTGAAACAGGCGGAATTCGGGAAATCGGACGCACTGAAAGTCGGCTCTGCAGTTTACGCCGTGGGCAATCCCGGCGGCATGAAGTTCTTCGGCTCCTTTACCAACGGCGTTGTTTCTGCAATTGGCAGGGATGTCGGCAGCCAGAGCGGTTATAACATGGAATGCATCCAGCACAACGCAGCCATCAGCCCCGGCAACTCCGGCGGTGCCCTTGTGAACGAGTTCGGCCAAGTGGTCGGCATCAACTCCATGAAAATTATGGCTGAGGAATACGAGGGCATGGGCTTTGCCATACCAACGAAAGACGCCATGACGATTGTTAACAAGCTCATTCAGTTCAGCTATGTTCCGGATAGAACCAAGCTCGGCATTGTATACTACCCTGTGAGCGCCAGCCAGCAGTACAGCATGGTGGTGCAGGCCAACAAACTCCCGGCAGGCTCTCTGATTATCGACAGCATCACCCAGGACAGCAACCTGAACAAGACAGATGCACAGAAAAACGACATGATTATCGCCGTCAACGGCAAAAACATGGATGACCCGGACTTGCTTGCGGACACCATTGAAAAGAGCAAGGTGGGCGATGTGCTCACCCTCACCCTCTGCCGCGTGAATGTCAACTACGAGATTAAAAAATTTGATGTTAAGGTAGCTCTGGTGGAAGATAAGGGCGACCAGGAGGATCCCGCAACCACCACAGAGCCGGATATTTTGGATCCGTTCTCATAATAGCCAATAGTGGAAGACACCCTTCTTTTCAATCGGGATTGGTACGATTTGATTGGGAGGGTGTCATGGTTTGGTTATACCATCTAGGAGCCCAGGCGGCACATGAAAAAACGGAGGCTGATGGATTGAAATTTTTAAAATTCTTCGGAGTCTTGTTATACATTATCATGGTTGTTTGGGAGATATTCGAATTTCTTGCGCTGCCTCTTTTATTTATCGCCATTGGTGTTTTAAATCAACTTCCGAGCAAGTATTATATCATATCTATTGGCGCATATTTGATTGTCTATGGGCTTGTATGCCTGCTGGTGAATCTTATCGGAAGAGCGTTCGGAAAGAAAGTTGAACTGTTTATCGGGAGTAGAATTAAAAATACTTATAACAGGTATGAAGAGAATAAAAGATAGGGTTATGAGGGTAATCGCTTAGAAAGCGCTGTAATACCAATGGTATTACAGCCTGTTTTTCAGTGCGAACGAGGAAAATGATGTTTTTCAAATCACAGCTGAAGCTTCTGATGAAGCGCAACGAATTTATTTTTACGTTTCTGGGAATGACAGTGTTGTCGGTCTATGTTTTTGTCTCTTTTTGTATGGACTTATATCATGCAGATACTGTATTCGTTCTCTCAGCAGATAAAACATTTATTTTAAGATCGGAGTCGAACCAATTATCCGCCATATTGCCTTCCCTAATTCCCTTCCTCATTGTCCTTCCCTTTGCGGATTCTTACATATCAGATAAGCAAGGCTATATCCTGCCTTGCTTACGCGCAAGAGTATCCGGAAAGAACTATTACTATAGCAAAATGGTTGCCGTTGCACTTTCTGCAGGAGCCGTTGTATTCATACCGTTTTTAATCAATTATTTGCTAAGCATGCTTGCTTTTCCGAAAGAAAGTTTGAACTACTCCCTGTATGCAATGTCAGCCGATCAGTCGATTTATTACTCCTATTACATGGAAAATACGTTGTTTCCTGCGCTATTTGTGCGCAACCCTTATGGATACAACCTTCTTTTTCTCGTTCTGTTAACGGTCTTTTGCATGTTGTGCGCTATAGTGGTATATGCGCTCTCGTATTTTATTTCCAATAATCGCATCTTAATACTTTCCCTAGCGTTTATTATAAATAATTTTATTATTATACTATCAAATTTGATTTCTTCAATTGAGATATCGCCTTTTTCCTATTTAATTGCACTTGAGAACAGTAAGCCGAAGTCTATGGTGTTTTTGTTTGCAATGTTTGGTTTTTTGGCTTTGTTAATTATTATATTATCACCCAGGTGCATAGAAAAGCTCAATAACGTTGAGGGGAAATGAATGTTAAACTTGCGCCTATATCGGCAGAGAATATTAGTTTCAATGACAGTTTGTTGTCTATGCGCATGCATGCTTTCGCTTGTTGCCATACAAGGGTCGCTAGGCGATGTGCTTCTAAACCAATTGCAAGCGTTTTACTTCATGAGCGATATGACAAACGTCCTGGCGGTTATTCTGCAATTGATTCCGTTCACCCTGTTTATCATTTGCTTTATTGACTTATTTCGAAAAGATCTACAAATAGAAATTATTTATTGCTTTACAAGAGAGAGGAATTTAAAACGTTGGTTTTTAAAGAAGCTATTTTTATTAAGTCTTTTTTCATTTTTAATGATACTTTTCTTTAGATTGTTAGGTATAATATTTTTACAAATATCTTCTCCTACGGGCATTGATGCAATAAGCGGCACTGTTTTACCCAATTTTTATACAGTTATACTTGCGTGGCTATTCGTTTTTACAGTTAGCCTTCTGATGAATATGCTCTCATTTTATGTGCCTGTAAAATGGCTTTTGCCGGCGCTGGTTTTGTTATTTTTTATGTTGGGCTTACACTTCGTTTATGCCAGGAATACAAAATTACAGTGGCTATTAAATCCCATATTCCATTTTTATTTTAAAGCTCACATAGAATACTTGGATTATGTATCGCCTGCGGACGCTGGCTTTACAATGCCGAATTTTATGGTATGGCAGTCAGTACTATTCTTTTTCGTTGTCATAATGATAATTTCTGTTATAGGGTACTGGAGAATTAAAAAAATTGACTTTGGTCTTTTGCTGGAGGATTAACATGCCCTACATTGAATTGCATAACTGCTCCAAAATAATAAATAGTTATACAATATTAAACAAAATAAACCTAGAAATAGAACGAAACACAATAACTGGTTTTGTTGGCAAAAACGGATCCGGAAAAACAATGCTGTTCAAAGTGTTATCCGGTTTAGTTAAGCTTAGTGAAGGCGAGCTTTTGATTCATGGAGAAAAAATAGACAACACGAAAGTATTTCCTCAAAACATTGGGGTTATGATTGAGAATAATGGCCTATGGCCGAATTTGTCGGCGTATGATAATTTGTCTATATTGGCAACGATTCGCAACATATTGACAAAAGAAGACATACTTCAACTGATTAAAAAGGTAGGCCTTGGGGAGGCGGGGAAAAAGCCGTTTTCTAAGTATTCACTTGGCATGAAGCAGCGGCTCGTATTTGCACAAGCAATTATGGAGAAACCTGATATATTAATTTTAGACGAGCCTACCAATGCCCTTGATAAAGATGGGGTTGCATTGTTTAAATCAATCATAAATGAAGAAAAAAGCAGGGGCGCAACGATACTAATTGCCAGCCATTCTCTTGAAGATTTTGAAGATTTTTGTGATGATATCGTGCAAATGGGGGATGGAACCGCAATACTTCGCAAACCGGAGGCTGATAATGGGTAGATGGATGCAAGTAAAATACGTTTCTACATTTGCGTTTTGCCTTATTCTTTTGTTTGCGATACTATTAGGCATCATAACAAACAGAAGCTATGTTAGCAATATACAGAAGGCACAAAACAATCCGGATGTATGCGTATTGATAACACAATTTTTGTATGACGAAGACGTGGGAGACATCATAACAACAAGCCTTGAAAGCGCAGAAATCATAGTAAAAGCAAAAAAAATTGGGAACGACTGGAACGAATACCAAGCGGTAAAGTGTTTCCTGAAAGTGGTTGAAGTGTACCGCGGAAACATTTCCATAGATGATGAATTTTATTTCTATCAAACAAATTATTTTGACTATAACTCAAATCATGAAATTGCTTATTTTAACCATTCTTTTTTTAATTTAATGGAACAGGATCATGACTATATTATCTTTGCAAACAAACGAGAATTTCACCCGGAATATGAAAAGACGCTAAAAAACAATATTTATGTTCCGGTCAATCGCTTGGCATCTTGATTTCGAGCAGAATTTACTAGCCCGCAGATACTGGATGAAAGGGATGGCATACGGTATATTGAAATAAAAAACAATGAGTTTAATTGTTTTTCCTTCGAGCAACGGGATGCAATCAATCGGTTAAAAGAAAATTTGATAAACAAGTATGTGAAATGACAGCGAAAGCCTGCGAATGATTGAGCCTAAATAAAGATTGTTTCCGCGTTTTATCAAAAAAAGCACTTAAATGCCCCATTTTGTGGTATAATTACAAACAGGTAAACTGCTTTGCCGTGCATACCTTGGATAGAGCTGTGTGACAGAGTGGTGGCCCGCAATCAAGCGTAAGTAATGACATGAGCAATCCCCGACAAGGCACGCGTAATAGCGTTTCGAGGTTTTTGGATGGAAATAAAGCGGGAGGCAAGGTAGTATGAAAAAATCGATTAAAATCATTGGCGGAGCAGTAGGCTCCGTAGCGGCGCTTTCACTATTGATAGTGGGTGGCGTGTCGCTGAGCAAGCAGCTGCAAATGAACAAGCTGCAAAAAGAGCCTCTGGCTCTGCCGCAGGGTTTCACCGCCACCGCCCACGCCGGGGCTCTCAAAACGCAGGCGAACACCTTGGATTCCATTGAAGTTTGTCTGGAGTTTATCTGCAACGGTTGCATCGAGGTAGATGTGCGCTTTGACGCGGATAAGCAACCCATTTTGAGCCATGACGACCCCGAATCGGGTTCCGCCGTAACAACACTGGAGGAGGCCTTCGGTGTTATCGCCCAATACCCCGCGCGTGTGAATTTAGATTTGAAGCAAATTACCAATGTTCCCGAAATTCAAAGGCTGGCACAGGCGCAGGGCATCACGGGTCAATTGTTTTTCACAGGCGTCTCGCAGGAGCAGGCAGAGCTGGTGAGCAAGGATGCTCCGGAGATTCCGTATTACCTCAACATGGGAGTTCCCAAGGAAGAGAGAGAGAACAAAGCATACCTGCAAACGCTTGCAGATAACTGTAAGCGCCTGGGCGCAATCGGCATTAACCTGAATTATCGAGAGGCATCCGCGCTTTTGGTGGAGGTCATGCATGAAAACGGTTTGCTTGTTTCGGTCTGGACTGTGAACAAAAAATTGGATATGTGCCGCATGTTGCATTTGGGTGTGGATAATATCACAAGCAAGCAACCGGATGTTTTACAGGAGCTGATGACGCAGTGGGGAAAATAGACGGTGCAATAATTTTGAAAAGTGCAAAAAATATGTTGACAAAAACACCGGCCTATAATATAATAGACAAGCTTTCGCGCGGAAAATCAGCTATGGCGGCATAGCTCAGTTGGCTAGAGCATTCGGTTCATACCCGAAGTGTCGTTGGTTCAAATCCGACTGCCGCTACCATTTTCCGTTTCAGAGCGATAAGGCCCGGTGGTCAAGCGGTTAAGACACCGCCCTTTCACGGCGGTAACACGAGTTCGATTCTCGTCCGGGTCACCAATGTTTTCGGTGGCTGATTGCAAAAGAAATGAATGCGGAAAACGCCTTTCAGTTCACTTTTGTGATTGGCCATTCGTCGGCATTTGGACGCATAGCTCAGCTGGTTAGAGCGCTTGCTTCACACGCAAGAGGTCCACGGTTCGAGTCCGTGTGTGTCCACCAGAGAGAACCCCCGCAGTGCCTTATGACGTAAGGGCTGCGGGGGTTTTGTTGTTAATCAATTGTCGTTCCGCTTCTGCCTTTTCCAACCACTTCGCCCTGCAGTGCTGTCCAGGTGCCGCAGCCGACGATACCGTCCGCAGAAAGGCCACGGCTGCGCTGGAAGCGTTTGACTGCGTCTTTCGTTGCGGGGCCGAAATAGCCGTCTAGGCCTCCGGTGCGAAAGCCCAAGGTGTTTAGGCTATCCTGCAGAATCAGCACATAGGTGCTGCGGCTGCCTTCTTTTAGCGTGGGGTAGCCGCTTGCGCAGGCAGAAGGTAGCTGGCGGCGGTCAAAGTGCACCCAGGAGGGTGTTAGAGACGCGGGCTCCACATAGCTCCACAGGCCGGAATTTTGGGCACTTCTGCGCAGGGCGCTGCGCTGAGCGCTGGTTAAATTTTGGCCTACATCGAAGGCGGTTCCATTGTAATGCTGAGATTGACCCGAATGGCCGCCCTCCCACGGGCGTTTGAACGCAAAACCAACGTAAATGGGCTGTCCCCAAATTTTTCTCTGCTGATTGAAGGATTCCATCGCGCGTCTGGAGGTCCACAGGGTTGGGCTGCGGCTGGAGCCGCGAAATTCCGAAACACGCAGCGTTCCGCCCGTGTTATAGGGCATGGCCTCATTTTCGCCCCGGTAGTATGTTTCCATGCGGTCTGTATTATTGTTATACACAATGATTTTAGCCAAACAAAACACCCCTTATATCCTATAGTATTACTAAGATATGAGGGGTGTACTTCTTCTGTTACTGCACGGCGGGCAGGCCTTCCTTATCGTACATGCAAACCGCTTCCAGCGTGATTTCTACACCTGCCGCGATGACTTCCGGTTTTAGCGTATCCCAGTTATCCAGGCGCGTGTGATAATAGCGCGGCGGGGTTGGGTCCATTGCCGCAAAGCCGGTGGATTGTATGCCGGCCTGCGTAAACGCGGCGGCATCGCACGCGCCGATATAAATAGAAGCATAGGGCAAATCATAGCCGCAGTTTGCGGCAGCCTGCTTCATCAGCGCCCGCACCTGCTTATCGTGTTTCACCGTGCCGCTCATATCGCGGTCATACACGGCCATATGTTCCAAATCGCGGAAGGTATCCAGGCCAATACAGATTGTGGGAATTTCCTCCAACTCGCTTTTATGCTTTTTTACATAGGCCTTCGCGCCGCGCAGACCTGCCTCCTCGGAACCGGAGAGCATGCAGACTACCTCGGTGTGCGCCAAATCGATGCCCGCCTCGGCAAGCTCCCGCATCACGCCGATTGCCGTGTAGCAGCCGGAAAGGTTATCGTTTGCGCCGGGAACGCTGCGGAAGGGGTTTTGGAAGAACAAAACACCGATGATGGCAGGGGTTAAGCAGAGCATGGCAATTTGAACCACCCAAAACAGATAATACCAAAAGCCCTGTGTAATCGAGACCTGCGTAAAGTCCAACAAAATCCATTTCACTAAATTGGCAATAAAACTGACAAAAAGAAGCACGACAGAGGGTATCATCACCAGCTTCATCCCAACGCCGCCTAGGCGCAGGTTCAAGGTCCACTCGTATTGAGAATCCGCGTGGGCAACCAAAAAAATACGCTGCTTGATTTCGCCCTTAGGCTTACGCCGCGCAAGGACATTGTGAGACTGCTGCGCGGGGAAGAGGAAGTCGATAAACTGCCGATACATCAAAAACTCCAGCACCAACGGCAGCAGTGCAAGCAGCGCAAGCACAAAGCCGGTGAGCGGCAAATTGCGCCAAAACAGCAATGCACTGGCAGAGCCCACCAAAACCGTAAACGGGATAAAACCCATGAAGGCCTGCCGATGGACGGTGAATTGCTCCGTTTCGACAGAATCCGTTAGCGGTTCCAGTTCCGCTGCCATAAACTTTTGGGCGGCATACTCCGCCTCACTCCCCGGTGCGCGCGGGCCATAATTTACAATGAGCCGCTCAATGCGTTTGGCTGCAAATTGGGCATTTTCACTGCAATGGTAATGTGCCCCCTTGGCGCATTCTTCTGCAATTTTCATAGAACCCTCCTCATAAAAAACGTGTGCCTCTGATATTTTCTCACGAATTATACCAGAGAGCACACGGGTTTGTAAAGTGTTCCGTCGTTAATTTATCAGGCTGCCGTCATCTTGAATAATGCGGCGGATGGCACAAATGTCGTAATTATCTCCGCTCTGCGTCAGCGCAGTCTCTTTGATTACGGAACGGCTGTAGGTCATATGCACAATTTTGCCGTTTCCGCTGTAGATGGTCACGTGGTCCGTCCGGCCATCCCCGTTCCAATCAAAAAACACCAGGTCACCGAGTTTTAAGTCAGACCAATTTTTGTTCCGTGCGTTGGTGATGGGAACCTTTGTGCCATGGGTGATTTGCGAGGAGGAGCTACGGCTTATGTTGACATTTAATGCGGTCAAGTAAATGGAGGAGGTGAAGGCCGAGCAATCCATCACGCGCGGGGGATTGCTGCGGTTCAGCTTTTGGGTGCTGGCGCTCTGGGAGTAGGAAATATTCACGCCTACCCACTGGCGCAGCGTTGTGTTCAGTTTTTGCCGGACATCGTTGCCGGTTTGCTTCACAACCTTGATTGTGCTGACCGCGGTTTTGCCGTTGTGAGTTTTGGCTGTTATTTTAACCGTTCCAACCTTCAGTGCCTTGACCAGGCCGCTGCTGTCCACTGTTGCAATGCTTTTGTTTGCGCTGCTCCAGGTCAGTTTTTTTACGGTGGCGTTGGCCGGGGCTACGGTTGGGCTGAGCTTCAACGTTTTCCCGATTGACAGCACGGTGTTGTTTTGCTTTATTGTTACGCCGCTGGCGGCAACCGGCTTTGTTACGGTTACAGAAATTTTCTTGCTGATATTATTGAGCGTTTTCGCTGTAATGACGGTTTTGCCGACCGCCTTGGCGCGTACCACGCCTTTCGCGTCCACGGTTGCCACCTTTGTGTTGCTGCTGCTCCAATAAATCCCTCTGCGCGTTGTGCTAGATGGGGTGTAGCTCACATTTAAATCAAAGGAGTAACCTGTGGCAAGGGAGAGGCTTGTCCGGTTCAATGCAATCTTCGTAGGTAAAACGGCCTTGGTGACGGTCAAGCTGTATTTGGTCACCTTGCCGTTGTGTGTTTTTGCGCTGATTGTCGTCTTGCCGACCGCGATTGCCTTAACCGCACCGCTTGCCGTTACAGTTGCCACCTTGGGGTTGGTGGAAGAGTAGCTGACTGCTTTATTTGTTGCGTTGGCCGGCAGAACCGTTGCCTTTAATGTCAAACTATTAAACTGCGGAAGGGAGCCGTTCTGCGCATTAAGTTTTATGCCCGTTGCCGGAACCGCTTTGATTACGGTGAGTGCGCAACTGGCTGTTTTGCCGTTACTGCCCCTGGCCACAATCGTGGTATTGCCGACTGCTTTGGCCGTGACCTTGCCGCCGGAGACCGCCGCGATTTGCGGATTGGTGGAGGACCAGCGGATTGTTTTGTCGCTTGCGTTGGAGGGCGCAACCGCGGCAGACAGCGTCAGTGTATTACCCGCGGCAATCTTGGCCTCTGCCTTGTTGATTGTCACCTTCGTCACAGCTACCGCCGCTACCGTCACTTTTTTTTGCGCGGCGCTCTCCGGCGCAGCGGCCACGACAGAGGGGAATTGTGTTGCAAACATGACAATGGCCGTAAACAGCGCAACTGCCGACAGGCTGAACTTCCGCATGGGGCTTCATCCTCCAAACCATAACAAAAAATTACAAAGGTTACAAAACGGTTACAAAGGCATTATATGCGTGTTCACCAAAAAAAGCAAGCCCAAATGAGAAGATTTTCTATAAACTTTGCATAAACTGCAGAAACATAAAAATGCGGCGTAAAACCCCATACAGAAGGTATTACGCCGCATTTGCAAGCATTCTAAAAGGTGATTTTTTATCTACGCTTTCTTTGGATATTGGTATTCATCAGCGCGGTGTGATGTTATGTCCCGTCGCCAGCCTGCCCAACGGATCCAGGCAGCTGCGGCAGCAGAGCAGGTCAATGACCAACTCGCATTGCTCCGGGTCGCCCGTTTCCATTTTACCCTGACCGTCGATGGTAATGCCATAGGTGAGCAGAAAGTCCTCCCGCTCTGTGATGGGCAGCCTTGTGATATGCTCCAGAATGCCGGAATCAAACTCCAAAAATTTACGCGCGTTTTTAATGGCTGCCTGCTCCAATAGCTCGTAGTTGCTCACAATTTCGGCCTGAGCAATTGTGGTCAGGCGTTTCATGCATATCAGGAAATGGCGGTTTTCCATGCCGAAGTCTTTTTCAATCGCGGGGTTTAGAAAATAGCACACATCGTTGATAAACAGAAAATCCAGCGCCTGCGCAAATTTCAGCACCGGCTGGACGCAATCTGTAACTTCGTCCCCCGCGGTGGTGCACAGCCGCCCCTTTCCGGCCGAGAGGAAGGGGTTGGAGCGCTTCATAAACAGCGCCTGCTGCTCCGGTCTGCCGTCCTCATCTGTTTTGCAGCCATAAAAGAGGTAGCCCTTGGGCGCCGGTAAAACGCCGGAAACAAAATCCTCCGGCGCATAGCTGACGGCGCCGAGCGTGTTCATCAGCACTTCGTCCAGGGCGTCGCAAATCAGTTCATCCTTTTTCTCCAATGTGCCGATGCTCTCCTTGCCCAAAAACGGAGAATGCGCGGCGGGGGTGCGTTCCGTAAGTACCTTTTCCAGCAGATGTATGCGCACAGACTCCACAAAAGAGGCAATCCCCTGCATGCCGCAGGAATGTATCTCAAGCGTTTGCCCGTCCCGGCTTTTGCTTGTGCTATATAAGGCAAATTTCCATTCCAGCTCTGCCGGATTCCAGCCCTGCAGCTGCTGCGCCAAGTTTTTTGATTCCGCCATTTTATAATCATCCTTATAATATAGTAATACCATCATTAGTATAAGCCTCCCCATTCCAGAGGAGGCCTTGCATAGTTTACCATTCGCGTGCGTTTCTGTCAACACTGAACCGTGCCTTTTTCCGCGTCAACAGTGACGACTGTACCGGATTTCAACAGCTTTACCGCGCCATCGCAGTCGGTTAAAAAGGGGATTTCCAGCGCCTTTGCCAGCGTTGCGGCGGTGCCGTCCTTATCTGGACCAACCATAATCACCGCTGCCGACTGACGAATCACGGGCAGAGCTAAATCAGAAATTTCATCAATAACCAAAATGTTATGGCGGGAAAAGCTGATGGGGCAGCTCTCGTTGCGCTTCATCACGCACAGGGAGCCTGTGACGCAGCCGGAGCCAATACCAATGCCGCGGCACAAGGTGTTGCCAATCATTTGCACCTTGAGCATATTTGTGGTGCCGCTCGTATCCAGCGGAACGCCCGCTGTGACTACGATGATATCCCCGTTCTGCGCAAAACCGGAGCGTTCGGCTGATTCCGCCGCGATGGTGAATAAATCATCCGTAGCTGTGACGACATCTGTAAAAATCGGAAACACACCCCAGGAGAGGCGCAGCTGACGCCTGGCTTTTTTATCGGTGGTGGCCGCCACAATCGGGCAGGCGGGGCGAAAGCCGGAAATGCGCCGTGCCGTTCCCCCGCTAGTGGTGACAGCCACAATCGCCGAGGCGTTCAAATCCATCGCCGTGGTGCAGGTTGCATGGCTGATGGCGTTGGTGATGCTGGAGGTGTTGCCCGGTTCGGCGCTGCGGAAGGCCTTCCAATAATCTATGGAATTCTCCGTTGTTTCCGCAATGCGCCGCATGGTTTGGATTGATTCAATCGGATATTTGCCCGAAGCCGTTTCACCGGAGAGCATGATGGCGCTGGTACCGTCAAAAATTGCGTTGGCAATATCGGTGACCTCCGCCCGGGTTGGGCGGGGGTTGCGAATCATGGAATCAAGCATCTGCGTTGCGGTGATAACCGGCTTGCTCGCGCGGTAGCAGCGCTGAATCATATCCTTTTGCACAATCGGTATCTGCTCCACCGGTATTTCGACACCCAAGTCGCCGCGCGCAACCATAAGCCCATCCGCCACCCGAATGATTTCATCCAGATTCTGGACGCCCTCGCGGCTCTCAATCTTGGCGATCAGCTTGATGCTCTCCCCGTCGTTTTCCTCTAATATGCGCGAAATTTCGCTGATATCGTCCTTTTTGCGCACAAAGGAAACGGCGATGAAGTCATAATCGTGGTCAATGGCAAAGAGGATGTCGCTCTTGTCCTGCTGGGTAAAGGCCGGCAGGCGCAGGGAAACGCCGGGTACATTAATGCTTTTTTTGCTGTTAATGCTGCCGTCGTTGTGGGCGGTGCACAGGATTTCCGACCCCAGTACGCGTTTGACCTCCAACTCCACCAAGCCGTCGTCTATTAAAATCAAATCTCCCGTGCGGACATCCTGCGGCAGACCCGCATAGGTTACACAGGCGCGTTTTTCGTCGCACGCGCAGCTTTCCGTGGTTAAGGTATATTCCTGCCCCGCCCGCAGCTCAACTGCCCCGTCTGGGAACCTGCCAAGGCGAATCTCCGGCCCCTTGGTATCCAAAAGAACCGGGATATAGGCATTCATCTCCTCACAAAGCGCACGAAAGGTTTTCAAGCGCACGAGGTGCTCCTGTTGTGTGCCATGAGAAAAATTCATGCGGGCAACGTCCATGCCGCTGGCAATTAATTGCCGCATCACGTCCGGATTATCCACCGCCGGGCCGATGGTGCAAATGATTTTTGTTCTGATCATTTTTGATATCCCCTGATTCATGTGTTCCTTTTGTTCTAATAGGAGTATAGCACATTTTTCCAGAGCAGAACAGAAATATTAACCGCCGCAATACAGATTTAATTGTGCATTTGGCATAAAACTACGGATTGACACGGGGCTGTTGCCGCGGTTATACTGGTGTTCAACCATACAAACTGGAAAGAGAGCGTGAACGTTATGTCATTTTGCACCCAATGCGGGGCACAGACCGAGGGTCAGCTCTGCCCCGCCTGCACAGCCGCGAGCCAGCCGCAACCCCAAACTGTGCCGAGCAATATTCCGAGCCTGCTTGACCTGCGTTGCCCCAAATGCAGCGGCCAAAACTTCCGCGCAACGGGGAAGAAGG
Organism: Oscillospiraceae bacterium; assembly: GCA_031549535.1. GTDB lineage: Bacteria > Bacillota > Clostridia > Oscillospirales > Acutalibacteraceae > JAVBPP01. The sequence continues at coordinate 1,903 of JAVBPP010000046.1, read as the reverse complement.
GCGCACTGGGGAAATCCATCGCCATGGGCGCAGCCTTCGGCGCAATCGGGAATCTCGTAGCCTCCTCCAACGCCCAAACGGATTACGCAACGGAGCCGATGCAATACCGCTGCAACGATTGCAAGGAGAAATTCGTGAGCCTGCCCATGCTGGCAAGGCCGGAGGAGTTTTTACCTGCCCCCTGCACCATCCAGTTCCAGCGCATGTCCAACTTTGTGGGCATGGCCGTTGTCAACACGGTTTACCTCAACGGTGTGAACATGGGGTCGGTTAAAAATGGGAAAACAATTACCTTCCTCACCCCACTGCGCTACAATACCATTTATGTCACGGATATGCACGGCGTTGCCTTCAAGCCCATTCACCGTTTTGAAGCGCAGCCGGGCGGAACGGTGCAACTGCATTTTAAACGGAACCGTATTTATTAGAGGGGGGCGAAATCAAGTCCGCATAGCTTTGCGTGAATCATGCTATCGCTTCTTTGAAAACGCCTGCCGACTCAAATCGGCAGGCGTTTTGCTTTGGCTATGGGATTTGAAAAAGGTATTTTCCTACTTATAAAAAACCATTCACTTCATCTAGTAACAGCTTCAAATGTTTTAACGCCTCCCTTGTGTCATGAAAACTTAAATAAAAAATAGAATCCACTTTTTCTTTATACGCTACCGGAGAAATATCAAAGGTATTAATTAATTTTACCGCTTGCTTTTCATTAATACAGTACGTTTCGTTGAGAGCAAATAAAACTTGATTGATGGCAGAAATGGAGCGAACGATGTGAGCCATTACATAATAAATATCATCTCGATTCATATTCTTTTCCGCAAGCATGAATGAGAACGACATTTCGAAAGAAAAAAGATGAATTATCTCTTTTTTCATTAATAGCGGATAGTTTTCCGCTTCCGCTTTAATCTTACTAAAAGTATCAGATTGACACCACAACAGCTTGCATATAGCCAGTTCTCCCGTATACATAGTATTAAAGTAAGCATGAGGATGCCCCGTTTGATAGTGAGGCGTTACGATGCCTTGCTGAGATTCCTGTAATGCAGTCTTAACATCATCGATGTCTCTCAATATCAAATCAACTGCCACGTTATCCATTGTAAGCCAGCAGCCGCCGTTTTGCCATTTTCCCCATTCGCCCGGTCTGGCTAATAGCTTCTCTCTATGCTCCTGGTCTAATTCTTGCGCCTTCTTATCAAGCAGGGAGAAATCAATACTTTTATCGTAATATAAACCAATATCAATATCAGAGGCGGAGCTATGGTGACCGGTTGCACGCGATCCACCCAAAACAATCGCCTCAAGTCCATTCATATTCTTCAATGTTTTTACGATAGTGTTAACAATATTTTGCATACTGACCTCATTAATATCAATATTCGAATTCGTATTATTATCTGTTTCTTGGGAATCGCTTAAAGCGTTTTTTATTAATACATCGTTCACAATAAATTTATCAATCGCAACATCCGTATAATGTAATGATGTTTCTTCAATTTCTTTGTTGAAAAATTTTCGTATTCTGATAACTCTACAAACTGAATTTGATTATCAATGCGAAAACCAATACCTGACGCTTAGTCACCGTCAGAAAGACCACAGATGACTCTATCACCATTTTCTGTTTTTGAGAAATCTACATATATTTCGTTTTTTTGTTCCTCGTTATCGAAAAACACATATGCAATAGTTGTATAGTCATAATTGTTATTGTATGGTTTTCTATCTCCATCCAAAACAATAATTTGTGTAATATTACTCCGGCACTTAAAAGTAGGAACGACTTGCCGGTCTTTGTGACGCTATGCTGCGTCAAAAATGCTCGCAATACGAAAGTATTGCTACGCTTTTTTCCTTGCCTATCGCCAAAAATCCTCGGCAACTCTTTTCCTAC
>JAVBPP010000028.1:0-9255 GCA_031549535.1 Oscillospiraceae bacterium | reverse complement strand
GGACGATACGGCGGAATCGCAGGCGGATGCCACGCCCCTCAGCGAAGCGGAACAAACCGTACTGCAAACGCTGCGCCGGCGGGGTGCCTGCTTTGCACAGGCGCTGGCTTTGGCGCTGGAGGGGCATTCCCCGTTGCAGGCTTTGTTTTCTCTGGCTCAGCGGGGTCTGGTGCATGCGGACAGCTTCACCCCGGTTGCACAGTTGCTGCAGGCGGAAAGCCTTGCCGCGCAGCCGGTTGCCCGCCGTTCACGTGCGAATGCCATCACGCTCACCGCCGGGCGTTGGGAATTGGCGAGACCGCCACTGGCGGAAAGCACGGAGCAGGCATTGGATCGCAACTTCCGCCGCGCGGTGATTCTCTGCCGAGAAACCGCACAGGAGCTGAACTGGCAGCAGGCGCTGGAGACACTGCGTGTGATGGAATATACGGGTAAAATCCGGCGCGGCTACTTCATCCGCGGCCTTTCCGGCGCACAGTTCATCCGGGAGGAGGACTACCACGCCACCATTCACGCGCTGGAGCAGCCGAGCAATGCCCTTGTTTGGTTAAACGCCGCCGACCCGCTGCAGAGCTGGGGCAGCATTTTGCCGCATGAGGAGGGAAAAGCCTTCACTCGTGTGAGCGGAAACGCCGTAGCCCTCAAGGCAGGGGTTCCTGTAGCCGTATTTGAGCGGCAGGGAGCCGTTTTGCGCGTGTTCGACAATGCCGCGCTCCCGGATGCTTTGCAATGCTTCGCCCGGGAATTTAACGGAAAATTTCTCTTTGCGCATAAGACGCGTATCACAGTAAAAAAATACCCGCCCGAAGTTGCGCCTGCACTGGAGCAAGCAGGTTTCCGCAGGCAAATGTTGGATTTTGTGCTCTGGAGAAGCCTATAATTTTAAAAACTCTAACCGTTCTACACAATTTGCGCCTGTCCTTTTGTATCATGACAAAAGGACAGGCGCAATGTTTATTTTTATTGGAAAAAATTGTATAAACCTGTCGAAACCGGGGAATACTTATACGAATCCCAAGCAGAAACCTCGATATCTTTGCGGTCTTTTTCGCGCTGTGCTTTGTTGTCCTCCTTGCTTTACGACAGTAAAGCAGCGTCGTCCGCCGCGCACAACGCAAAAAATCCACGCAAATCTATTCGAGTTTTCTTCTTGGAATTAGTATGATAAAAGAAAGGGAGATTCTATGCCGGTAGAAATTATTGTGACGCCAATTAATCTGACAGCCGTGCTCAGCGGAGAAGTGGACCACCACAGCGCGGCGGAGATTCGCAAGGCGATTGACGCAGCCGTCCTCAACAACACGCCCGCATTGCTGCGGCTGGACTTTGAGCAGGTAAGTTTTATTGACAGCTCCGCCGTAGGCCTTGTTATGGGGCGGTTTCGCTTAATGCAGGAACTGGGTGGGCGTGTGCAGGTCATCAACCTCACAGAGCGCTTTTATCGCGTGATGCAGCTCGCGGGGGTGGAAAAGCTTGGTTCCATATCCCTGCGCAGGGAAAAGGTATCCACAGAACACGCAGGAGGGGTTAAACAGAAATGAAAGCAAACAATGAACTGAAACTTGTGCTGGAGAGCAGGTCGGTAAACGAAAGCTACGCGCGCGTGGCGGTATCCGCCTTTGCGGCGCAGCTGGACCCGACATTGGAGGAGCTTTCGGATATTAAAACCGCCGTGAGCGAGGCGGTAACGAACTGTATTGTCCATGCCTATGCCAACACCGTGGGCAAAATCTACATATGGGTTGGGCTGTTTGAGGGTGATTTCATCCGCATCAAAATCCGCGATACAGGCTGCGGCATTGCGGATATCCGCCAGGCAATGGAGCCCCTGTTCACCACGCAGGGGGAGGAGCGGGCAGGCTTGGGCTTTGCTGTGATGGAAAGCTTCATGGATAAGCTGCGTGTGCGCTCCCGCGTGGGCAAAGGCACCACCGTCACCATGGAAAAGCTGTTAACAAGAAAGTTTGAAGTATGAAGCAGCCCATTACAATTCAAGAACGCAACGCAATGGTGGAGCAGAATATGGGTCTGGTGCACGCCTGCGCAAACCGCTTTCGCGGCAGGGGTCAGGAGTATGACGACCTGTTTCAGGCCGGTTGCATCGGCTTAATTAAAGCTGCGGAAAACTTTGAGCCGGAACGCGGTTTTTTATTTTCCACCTACGCGGTTCCCGTGATTCTTGGCGAGATACGGCGCATTTTCCGGGACGGCGGCGCGGTGAAAGTCGGTCGGGTGCTCAAAGAAAAAGCGCGCCATGCCCAACAGCTGCAGGAACAGATGCGCAAAGAGAGCGGGCAGGAGCCCTCCATCAGCGAGTTAGCCGCGCGTTTGGGCACGGATGTCGCTCAAGCGGCGGAATGGCTGAATGCCGCAATGCCTACCGTCTCCCTCACGCAAAACGAAGAGGACGGCTCCGGCCAGCTGGATATCCCTGTGGATGGGCCGGACGAGCAGCTCTCGGACTACATTGCTCTGCGGGAGGTGCTGAAAACGCTGGATGAACGTGAGCGCATGATTGTGGAGCTGCGTTATTTCAAGCATCTCACCCAGAGTAAGGCGGCGGAAATCCTGGGAATGACTCAAGTGCAGGTCTCCCGAGCGGAAAAAAAGATTTTGGCCAGGCTGCACCGGAATTTGTCGGCGTAGCGGTTTGCTTATTCGAATTCCCTGTGCGCATACTCCCGCAACTTGTCAAAGGTCTCTTGGCTGATGATGTGTTCAATGCGGCAAGCGTCCTCGTGCGCGTTTTCCGCAGAGACGCCGATGGAGAGCAGAAACCCGCGCAGAAACTCGTGCCGCTCCAAAACACGCTGCGCAACCTCGCGCCCGCTTGCGGTGAGCTTGATTTGTCCGTCCGCCTCCATAGTTATGTAGCCGTTTTCGCGGAACGCCTTCATCGCATTGCTCACGCTGGGCTTGGAAAAGCCCATTTCGTGCACAATGTCAATTGAACGCACATACCCCGTTTTGTTTTGCAAAACCAAAATGGTTTCAAGATAATTTTCTGCAGATTCATAGATTTGCATATCATTTACTCCTTCAGAGTCGGTACTCTATAATCGCTTGTATCACAGGGCTGTTCGGACATGGTGAACTCCAGTGTTCCTCCATGGAGCAGCTCCTCGCTTGTCAGCCAGAAACGGTTCCATACTGTCCCGTTCCATCGGACTTGCTTGACATATTGTGTATGCTCCGTTAGGCCGTACGCAATGATTTGCAGCTGCTTACCATCACTAAGCCGCAGTTTTACCCGCTCGAAGAACGGTCTGCCGATTAGAAACAGGCGCGAGGCAAACGCGGGGAAGATGCCCAGCGTGTTCCAAATATAGCAGGAGGAAAGCCCCCCGCTGTCGTTATTGCCGGGTAGCCCCCTGCGCTCGCAGGAGAACAGCTCCGCCATACCCGCGCTCAAAATTTCGCAAAGCTTATCATGCCTGCCCACGAAGAGATAGTTATACGGTGTTTCCATATCCGGTTCGTTGTTGAAACCCTCAAAGCGGCCGAGGGCCATGCCGCGCCACATGGTTTCCACATCGCGCGGGTCGGCCTGTTGGCTACAGTCCGGTTCTCTAAAGCCAAAAAAACGATCCAGCGCATGTTCAAAGGCAGCCCGGCTTGGAAACAGCGCTGCGCGACCCTCCATATCATGCAAGAGGCGGAAGGAGTAGTTCGCCGCCGTGCCCTCGTAGTACTCGCTTTTCTCGCTAAGCAATCCGGTTTTGCTGTCATAGGCGTTTCGCCAATGCGCGGCTAAGTGTTGTAACTCCACCTGTATAGCGCTTTCGCCCAAGTCTCCCGCCAAGGCGGCCAGGTAGAAGCAGCCGTCCGCCAAATCCAGAATATGCGTATAGCGCTGCGCGTAGCCGTTTTCCAAAAACTGGGCATTGCGCTCGGCCTTCAAGTCTCGAAGCAAAACTGCCAGCGCGCGGGGGTAGTCGATCCCCGCGATTTTTTGCGCATAGGCGGAGCAGAGGATATAGGCCGCAAGCATGCGCGCCTGCATGTCGCACATATCGCTGCGATTGTTCAAGATGATGCAGCAAGGCAGAATACCGTGCTTTTCGCCGATATCCAGCAGGGAGTTCAGCATCTCGGCCGCCTGCTGCGGGTAGAAGGTCAGAATGAGCGGGAACAGGGTTTTATATTGATCCCACAGAGTAGAAAAATCCATGTAATAGCGCGGTTTGGCATTGTAGGGCGAGGGGTCCTCCAGCAGCGCGGGCTTCAACAGGGAGTGATAAAGCATGGAATAAAAACAGTCCCGTAAGCGTTCATTCGGTGTTTCTGCTTGCATTGCGGAAAGTGCGTCCTCCCAAGCCGTTTCCGCTGACGCAGCAGCGGCATCAAAGGCGGGCATGGCGTCCCGGTGCGCCCGTGCCTGCTCCGGGCTATGGTAAGAAAAGCCGAGCACGATGTCCGCCGCCGTGCCTGTCAGCATAAACACCGCGCCCCCCGGCTCTCGCGGTTCTGCCAAGGTGATTTCGTCCTGCGAGCAAAGCTCTTCTCCGGCAAACAGGGCGCAGGAGGCGGCTCCGGTGCAGCAGATACTGACATAGAGAGTCAAGTCATAAAGCTTCATATATCCTTCCGCGCTGCCTGCTCCGGTTTTCACCACCCGAATTTCCTGGGGAATTGCGGAAAATTTCGGCTCAAAGCTTTTATCCAAGCCGCAGTGGGCAAAGTCCACTGCAACCCGGCCGTTTCCATCCGGGAAATGATAGCGGTGCCGCGCCGCCATAGCGCCGACTGTCAGTTCCGCCTCAACGCCGTTTTCCAACGTCAGGGCATAGTAGCCGGGGCGGGCGTCCTCCTCCCGCACCGGTTGTTTGCAGTCCAGCTGCGCAAGTGAGCCGCAAAGCGGGACAACACGAAAATAGTTGTAATAGGCCTCAATCGCCCCGGTTCCGCTATGGTGGAAATGAGTAAATCCGCTGACGGCTAACCGCTCCATCAGTTTGCCCGGCTGCCCGTTGTAATTTGGGGCGTTGACGCCGTAGCCTGTGGGATAACCGCCGCTGTAAGCCCCGGCTGAGAGCATAGAAAACGGCAGGGCCGCATGCGGGCAGGTGTTGCCGCACTGCGCCTTGATGAAGAACCACTTCGCGCAAAGGCTGCCCGCTTGCGGCAAAAGTGCATCCCCGCTGCCGCAAAACACATTAACATAATCTGAATACATGGCGCATCTCCCGCATTTTTATGATATGGTGTTATTGTAACGGAATTGGTGGGATACGTCAAGGAAGGCAAATGTTATTAGCCCACCAACAAAACCCTCACAAATCTCCTGGCAAGCTTTCATTGGCGGACTAACCAAAAAACCACAAAAAGAACACACAAAATGGAAATGGGAACCGATGAAATATACTTGTGTTTCCAGCTGCCTTCTGCTATAATTAGCATGGAGGTGAAGGGGATGTTGTATCTATGGATTGCGCTGATGGTGTTGCTTTTGATTGCGGAGGCTGCCACAGTGCAGCTGACCACAGTCTGGTTTGCCTTTGGCGCACTCGCAGCAACCATAACAGCCGCGATACTCAATACCACGGAGCTGGACGACACGCTTTCCATTATCATTCAGATTATTGTGTTCACCGTTGTTTCGGTGGCTTCCCTGCTGGCGACACGGCCGCTGGTAAAAAAGATGATGAAACGCAAAATACAGCCCACCAATGCCGACCGCAATATCGGCGAAACTGCCCTTGTGACCGAAACGATCAACAACATTGAGGGCAAAGGGGCGGTAAAGGTGAAGGGTATTGTTTGGACGGCACGCTCTGCGGATAACACGGTTATCCCGCAGGATGGTTATGTTGAAATCGTTTCTATTGACGGCGCAAAGCTGATAGTCCGCGCCGTTTCACAAAACTAGAAATAGACGGAGGGAAACAATATGTTTATGTTAGCAGCAGCACAAGCGGGCGATTTTGTTTTGGGCTTTGTGTTAATCGGCCTGGCCTTTTTGGCGGCAATTATTTTAGCTTCCAACATCAAAATTGTTCCGCAATCCAAGGCCTATGTCATCGAGCGCCTGGGCGCCTACAGCGCAACCTGGGACACCGGCTTTCACATGAAAATTCCATTTGTTGAAAAGGTTTCCAAAATCGTTTCCTTAAAAGAGCAGGTTGTGGATTTCCCGCCCCAGCCGGTTATTACGGAAGATAACGTTACCATGCAGATTGATACGGTCGTATTCTTCCAAATTACGGATCCGAAGCTGTATTCCTACGGCGTAGAGCGTCCGCTCTCCGCGATTGAGAATCTGACGGCGACTACTCTGCGTAATATTATCGGTGAGATGGAGCTTGACCATACCTTGACCTCGCGCGATGTCATCAACGCGAAAATCCGCGGTATTTTGGACGAGGCGACAGACCCCTGGGGCATTAAGGTCAACCGCGTGGAACTGAAAAATATCCTTCCGCCGCCTGAAATTCAGGACGCGATGGAAAAGCAAATGAAGGCGGAACGCCAGCGCCGTGAAGCCATTCTGCGCGCCGAGGGTGAGAAGGCAAGTAAGATTTTGGTTGCGGAAGGCCAGAAAGAGAGCCAGATTCTGTCCGCGGAAGGTGAAAAGCAGTCCGCGATTCTGCGTGCGGAGGCAGTCCGTGAGGCGAAAATCCGTGAAGCTGAGGGTGAGGCTGAAGCCATCCTCACCGTGCAGAAAGCAAACGCCGAGGCCATCCACATGATCAACGAGGTGAAGCCGGGCGAGGGCTACCTAACCATTAAAAAAATGGAGGCCTTTGAGAGGGCGGCCTACGGCCAGGCAACCAAACTAATTATCCCCAGCGAGATTCAAGGCATCGCAGGCCTTGCGGCTACAGTGAAAGAGACATTGAAAGACTAAAGCGGTACAGTTTGCCAAAGTAATAAATAATAATCGGGGGCATACGTGAAAGGATTGAATCAATCCAGAGCGTTTGCCCCTAGCTTTTCCACGGAGTTATGGTACAATAGCACTAAGGAGGCGACAGAATGCAATACCGTGAAATCGGGAAAACAGGATGCCAAGCGGGTATAATAGGCCTGGGCTGCGAGCATCTGGATGGGAAACCCTATGCGCAGGTGAAAGAGACCATCGACGCGGCGCTGGAAGGTGGCGTCAATCTGCTGGATGTGTTTATGCCGGGGCAGGCAGTGCGGGAGCATATCGCCAGGGCTCTTGGGGAACGGCGCACGGAAGTCATGATACAGGGCCATATCGGTGCGACGGATGTCAACCAGCAATATGACATCAGCCGCGATTTGCCGACGGTCAAGCGTTACTTTGAACAGCTGCTTGCCGTTTTTGGATACATAGATTTTGGCATGTTATTTTTCATCGACTCTGAGGAGGACTATCGGGGTGTGTTTGAAACCGGAGTTGCGGAATATGCCCAGGCGCTGCGTAAGCGTGGGGATATCCGCCATATTGGTTTTAGCTCCCACAATCCGCAGACGGCCATGCGCGTAATTGAAACCGGTGTGCCGGAGCTGTTGATGTTCAGCATCAATCCTGCCTTTGATATGCTCCCCGCCGGGCAATCTGTGTTTGACACCTTTGGGGAGGAGTTTGATTCAGCCTGTCTGCGCGGCCTTGATCCGAGCCGTGCCGCGCTTTATACCCTGTGCGAGAGCAGGGGAGTGGGTATCACCGTGATGAAGGCGCTGGGCGCGGGCAAACTGCTGTCCTCCGGCTTCACGCTTTTTGCAAAGCCGCTGACCGTGCCGCAGTGTATACACTACGCACTTTCCCGCCCGGCGGTGGCAAGCGTGCTGCCCGGTTGCGCGAGCGCGGCGGAGATGCGGGATGCCCTGCGTTATCTGGAGCTGGACGATGCGCAGCGGGACTATGCCGAAACGCTCGGAACGGTGCAGAGCGATTTTCAAGGTAACTGCGTTTACTGCAGCCACTGCCAGCCCTGCCCTGCGGAGATAGACATTGCAAGGGTACATAAATATTTGGATATAGCCCGGCTGAATTCGCAGAGCATTCCGGCGGAGATACGAGCGCAGTACCGCGCCATGGCAAAACGGGGCAAAGACTGTAGTGCCTGTATGCATTGTGAGCTGCGCTGCCCGTTTGGTGTTCCCGTTGCGGCAAATATGGCGTTGGCGGAAAAATTACTGGGATAAGAGGAAAACGAGATGGAAAATTTAGCCTATATTAAGCTGTTTCTGCAAACAATCCATTTACCGCAGGAGGCGCAGACGGAGTTGAATGCCGCGGCGGAGCGTGTGAATGCAAACCCGGCATTTCGGATTGATTTTGTGCAAATGTATCGGGACATGCAGGAGGGGGAAATTGGCTTTGGCGAGGCGCTGGAAAGCTTGAATGAAAAAGCGGAGGCCTGTGCAATCAGCGCTTACACCCTACATTTTTTGTTCCTGGTTAGCTGCACACAGCCCCTGCGGGAACAATACCGGGCGCAGGGCATCTCAGAACAGATTTTTTGGGACACAATGGACGATTTCCGCTGTAAGCTAATGGAGTGCCGGGAATGCAAGGGCGTGTGGGGTACCTTTGTTGCCTCCTGGTACGGCGGATTTCTGGAGTGTACCCGCTTCGCGCTGGGTCGTTTTCAGTATGAACGTTCCGAATTCTCACGCGAACGCTATGAAAAGGCAGGGCTCGTGCTGCAAAAAGGCGATGCGGTCATCAATTTTCATATCCCGTCCTCAGGCCAACCCTTTGATGAGCAGGCGCGGCTTGCCTCCTACCGCAGTGCATACGAATTTTTCGGCTGCCGTGAGAGCGGTGAGCCGCTGAAGCTGGTCTGCAGCTCCTGGTTGCTCTACAAGGGGCACGAGGAGTTTCTGCCAGAGCGTTCCAACATACTGAGTTTTATGCGCGACTTTGATATCATCGATAGCTGGGATAACGACAACTTTGGTGACGCCTGGCGTGTGTTTGGACGTTATGCTGAACAGCCAATTGAACAGCTGCCGGAGGATACCTCCCTGCGCCGCGCCTTCAAACAGCGTTTGCTGGAAGGGAAAAAAACTGGGGGCGGGTATGGCGTTATCCTCTTCGACGGAGAAAAAATTCTTAATATTATTTCGGCACGTAACAGTAGTTAATTTTGCGGGTCGAAATGCTCAGCCGTATGGGATTTTGACCCGCAAAATTTTTACTATTACTTCGGCACTTAAAAGTAGGAAAAGAGTTGCCGAGGATTTTTGGCGATAGGCAAGGAAAAAAGCGTAGCAATACTTTCGTATTGCGAGCATTTTTGACGCAGCATAGCGTCACAAAGACCGGCAAGTCGTTCCTAC
>JAVBPP010000098.1:0-6340 GCA_031549535.1 Oscillospiraceae bacterium | reverse complement strand
TCATGTCGCTCCTCAGCGTTGCACTATCCTGCGTAATGGTAAAGCCCTTTTACTATAGCTGATATCCTTTGATTTTGGAAGAGCAAAAACCCATGTTGTCCTTGACACGGGGTACACTTTATTCTAATGGAGAATTGGTATAATTATTACGCCTGCACCAAACAGTAGCAAAAATTTTGCTGGTCAAAATCCCATACACCCAAGCATTTCGACCCGCAAAATTAACTACTGTTAAGTGCCGGAGTAATAGGTGCAAGCTAACCGCGGGAGGGGATAGGATGACCTGGATAGATCGTTTCAATCAAGCAATCGCTTATGCCGAACAGCATCTTTGTGAAGAGTTAAATCCTGAGGAAATCAGCAGAATCATGGCCTGCCCATATTCTATTTTTCAGCGCAGTTTTATTCGGGTAACCGGCATTTCGTTTACGGAGTATGTGCGCCGCAGGCGGTTGAGCTGTGCGGCCTACGATTTACGCAACAGCAACGCGTCGATATTAGAAATTGGGATGAAGTACGGATATGAATCGGCGGATGCGTTTCGCGTTGCATTCAAACGAATGCATGGCATTACACCGAAAAAGGCAAGAAAATCGGGAAGTAGCCTCAAGTTTTACTCTTGCCTGCACTTTACATTGATGATAAAAGGAGTTGTGGAGATGGATTATCAAGTGGTAGAAAAAGATGGCTTTCAAGTGATTGGTCGCAGGCGCACCACGCCTTCCGGCGGCGGAACCTGGGGTATAGCCAAGAAAGACGGCAGTGTGGAGCAAATGATGGCGCTGGGAACCGGCGAGCCGTTTCTCGGACTGTGTTTCGGCTTTGCGGAGGACGGCAGCAACGATTATATGGTTGGTATTGCATACGAGGGTGAGGCGCTTCCGGGTCTGGAGCACTATCTCTATCCCCCCTCTTCCTGGCTCATCTTCCGCGCGCAGGGAGAAATCCGGGAGAACGTGCTCGGCAAGCTATGGGAGAGAATTTATGGAGAGTTTTTGCTGCAAAGCGATTATACCCAAGCGGAGCTGCCCACGATGGAACGCTATGTGGAATGGGACGAAATGACGGGGTGTTGCAAAATGGAAGTTTGGATTCCGATAACAAGTAAGAAAATATAAACTATTGAGCGCCTTGCCGAAACTTCTTATTCCGGGAAGCGTGCATCCCGGCATTACAACACGGGCCAATAATATTCCTCATACCCCAGCTCATACCAAAATGGGTTGTAACCCCAGATGCGCGGAAGCATTTCCTCCGGCGAAATGCCCTGTGCCTGCAGCTGCTTTTTCCAATAGGCCGCCGCTATTTTATCCTTTTCCCGCAGGGTGCGTTCCTGTGGCGGATAGAGCAGGGCGGTCTTGGTTTTGATGGCGTATTCAAATCGCATGCCCGCCAGATAAGCAGGGGAATCATAAAACATGCGCGGTGTGGCGTCCAGCCAGTCCACGGGGAAATAGAGCGATCCCTCCCCGCCGATATGCTGCCACTGTGCTGTTTTTCCTTGCATGAGCAGCGGATTCATCCCCGCGTGTATTTCGCCCCGCCGAATTTCGAGAATGCGGAAACGGTCCAGAAATGTTACGGTGTAGTCCCGCTCGGTGTAAGCCTGCTCCAGGGTGTTCCGGTGCAGAAGCAAGTCTTGCGTAAATAAATCCAAATCTCCGTGCTCACGTAAAAAACGCCCCTCAAAGATATCTACGGCAAAACCGCCCCAGACATAGCTTTTGCAGCCTACCGCACGGTTTACCTCGTCAATATCCCGGAGCATATCCAAAAACAGTCGGTTCTTATCGCTCAAGATAAAATCTTCCATATTGTCATCCCCCTCTATTGCCGGAGCAGCTCGACTATCTGCTCGTTATCACAGCCGGATATATAGTCCCCGGCGCATAGCCCGTTTAAAGCCCGGCGCAGAGCCTGCTCCTCCACAGCGCAGCCAATCAGGCGGGCACAGAGCGTTTGCATTTCATTGCCGAAAAAATCTCCCTGCAGGGAAAGGGAGCGAATATGCCCCTGCTCCACCTGCAGGAGCGCTGTGATGCCGCCAAAGGGGAAGCGGCGCTCCCTGCGCAGATTGTAAGCCGGTGAGCGGCCGTAGTTCCAGTCCCAGCTGCTGTATTTCTCCTCCCGGAGCCGCGTGATTTCCGCCAGGGCGGCATCGCTGAGCGCATAAGGCGTAAGGGAATTTTCCGCAAACATATGCCGCACCAACAAGCGCTTGAATTCCGCAAGCTGCACAGGCTTTGGCAGATGCTCCGCAATATTGGTTACGCGGCTGCGTACGGATTTCACCGCCTTTGAGGCCAACTTGTCTGCCCCCACACGCAGAGCGAAGCTGACCGCATCCAAATCCGAATCGAACAGCAGCGTGCCGTGGTGCAGGGTGCGTGTGCGCGTATGGTATTGCGCGTTGCCGGAGATTTTTTTGCCGTCCAGCAAAATGTCGTTTCGCCCGCTCTGCTCCGCATTCGCGCCCATTTGCGCAAGCGCATGCAGCACAGGGCGGATAAACAGGCCGAAATCCGGCTGTGTCTCCGGGGCACGGTTCACCAGAAAGGTGAAATTCAAATTTCCCATATCTTGATACATGGCTCCGCCGCCGGAGAGTCTGCGCACAACTTGAATGCCCTGCTCGCGCACATAGTCCGGGTGAACCTCCTCGGCGGTGTTTTGAAACTTACCCACCACAATGGCCTTTTGGTTTTGCCAAAGCAGAAAACATTCCTCTCCCTGGGGGAGTTGTGTGAGCAAATATTCCTCCAAAGCCATATTAAAATAGGCGTCTGTTTGCGGGCTTCCTAAAAAATACATGAAACCGATCCCTTCCAAGGCGTTTTCCGCCAAACGTTTTCCTATATTTTACAGGCAAAGCCGCCTCCAGTCAAACCACAAAATGGAGCTACGGCTTTGCGGTTGTTTCTTCTATTTGCTGCCGCCCTTCTTTTGCGGGCAAAGCCGTTACATCATACAGCTCATCCCGCACCTCCAGCATGTTTTCCCAATAGCGTTTCGGCATGTGGGACATGCGGCAGCGTGGGTTTTCCCGCTCTTCGATGGCAATTGTCTTATAAAACTGTTTCCACAGGCCGCGGTATTTTTCCTCCGTTTCGGAAACCGCGGGAAAGGCAATGGAATCCAGCGAAACGATGCGGCTTTTTTTATTTTCGTAAATCAATGCGGCCTTGTGCGTTTTATCAAAAATCAAAAATTGCTCGTTGGGGTAGCGCGCGATAAAGTGCCCGCGTAAAAAGGGCAAAATAAAGTTTTTCGGCGTAATGGTTGCGGCAAGAAAGCCCTCGTAATCCGAAAAACGGATAAACCCCTTGAGCAAATGCGCCTCCCCGCCCAGGTGTTTTTGCGCCTGCATCAGTGTGGCGACATCCGGGTGGCCGAGCATGGCCATGGTGCGCCTCCCTTCCCGGTAGCCCAGCAGCAAAAAGCGCAGCATGGCAAGCTCCTTCTGCGCAAGGCAGCTCAAAAACACCGTCTCCAGCAGATCCACAGCGTCCGGGTGTATTTTCTCCGGAATGGATTTGCGCACACGGGCGGATTTTCGCCTGTCCGTTTCCACATACACAATTTCCATCAGGCTGGGCTGCAGCTCCTGCTCCGGCACAATATCAAAGGGCAGAAAACGCCCGTAGACGCTCTCGAATACACAGCAAAAAAAGCCTGCCAAACTGCCGTCATAGCTTAATATTTTATTTGCGCTGTGCATTACATTGCCTGCTTGAGACACAGTACCGCCTCCTCCGCAGCCTCCGCCACCGTTTTTACATCCTCCGTCCCGGGTAGGGCAGGGGCATTGTTGTTGGGCTGGAACAGGGAGAGCTGCTCCACGCCGAAGTGGTATATGCCGGGGTCAATCAACGCGCGCACGGTGTTTTCCTTCCCTATTTTCAGCCCTGTCGGCTTATCCGCCGTGAGAATAAAATATTGCGCCCGCTTGAGCACAACCCCGATGCGCTTGAGCTCCGCCATGCCGAGCTTGCCCGTGCGCCGCGCAATCAGAATACGCTCCGCGCTGCGCGGCCCCACGCCCGGAATACGCAGCAACTCGTCCTTGGAAACGCGGTTGACGTCCATGGGAAAGCGATCCAGATTGTGAATGGCCCAGTTGCATTTCGGGTCAAGATAGGGGTTGAAGTTCGGCGTTTGCTCACTCAGAATTTCTTCCGCTTGAAAATTGTAAAAGCGCATCAGCCAGTCCGCCTGATACAGCCGATGTTCCCGCAGCAGCGGCGGCTTGGTATCCACCGAGGGCAGCAGGGTGTCCTCCACTGTGGGGATATAGGCGGAATAGAATACGCGCTTGAGATTGAATTTGTCATACAGACCGCTGGCCAGGCGCAGGATACTGTAGTCCGTCTCCGGCGTTGCGCCGATAATCATCTGCGTCGCCTGCCCGGCCGGTGTGAATTTGGGCGTATTTTTAAACAAAGTCAGCTCCTGTTTGTTTTGCACCAAGCCGTCGCGTATCTGCGTCATGGGGCGCAAAATCGCCTGTTTGGTTTTATTGGGTGCAAGCTGCTTGAGGCTGCTTTCGCTGGGCAGCTCGATGTTGACGCTCATGCGGTCCACCAAAAGCCCCAGGCGCTGCACCAGCTCGGGCGAGGTGCCGGGGATGGATTTGGCGTGAATATAGCCCCAGAAATGGTAATGATAGCGCAGCTTTTCAATCGCGCGTATCATGCGCTCGGTGGTGTAGTCCGGGTCACGCAGCACACCGCTGGAGAGAAACAGCCCCTCGATATAGTTCCGGCGGTAAAACTCCATCGTCAGCTCCGCCAGCTCATCCGGGGTAAAACTGGCGCGCGGCACATCGTTGGTGGCGCGGTTGACGCAGTATTTGCAGTCATACACGCACTGATTGCTCATGAGCACCTTTAACAGAGAAATACAGCGCCCATCCGCCGAAAACGAGTGGCAGCAGCCCCCGGCCATAGCGCTGCCCATCCCTTTTCCATCCGCAGGACCGCTGCGGTCCGAGCCGGAGGAGGTGCAGGCAACGTCATACTTGGCGCTGTTGGTCAATACCGTTAATTTTTCCATCAGATTCATAAAGGAACCCTCCGCAAAACATATGTTCGATGTTAGTATACACAAATGTTCGACAAATGTAAAGCGTTTTTTGAAAATTTGTTCGGGTCTCGTGGTTGCATTTTTGCAAAAACTGTGATACAATACATCAACTTATTTGTCTAGCAATTTTTTTAATAAGGTTTCACTGCTGGTATAATAAATGAATGAGGTTTTTTTGTGGAGCTTGCTCGTTTTTTACAGGATTTGCGCTTGACCAATAAAGTTTTATCTATCACCATCTCAAGCACGCAGGTGCCTGTATCCGCAAAAAGTAAATATTTTTGCAGCATTGCCCTGCTCAACGATGCACTCATGGGTGAAACCCTATGTTTTCACGCAGAAACGAAGGGCTGCCCGGGTGCAAAACGCGGCATGGGCTTTGATGATGGGGTTCCGGGTATCAAGGGCGGGTTTGGCAACTTTATTGCAAACGGCTGCGGCGAAGGCTTTCCGGAGGGAGAGCGCATCAAGCAAACAGCCGAAATCGCCGAAAACATGCTGGAACTGCAACCCACCAACGTCTTGGAAAGCAATTCCTACCTTATCGTGAAGCCATACGAAACAACGGACGCCGCGGCATGTGTCACCTTTCTTTGCAACAGCGACCAAATGGCGGCGCTCATTCACTTGTTTTGTTACAATAAAGGGGATTATGATAACGTAATCGCGCCTATGAGTTCAGGTTGCGCCTCCATTTTTCGTATTCCGTTAGATGAGCGCAAAAAAGAAAATCCCCGCGCGGTAATCGGCAACGTGGATTTATTTTCTCGTGTGCATTTTCCGAAGGGAAGCTTTTTCTTCACGATACCAGCCGAATCCTTTCGGCAAATGCTGGCGGACGCCGATAATAGCTTTATGTCAAGGGAAAAATGGAAGGAGCTTCGGGAGCGCATTCACAGCCAAAACGAATGAGCTTATAGCAATTTGAAAAGTTATGCGGGCGTGGCGGAATTGGCAGACGCGCCAGATTTAGGTTCTGGTATCTCCCGATGTGCAGGTTCAAGTCCTGTCGCCCGCACCAAATGTCGAAACCTGTCGAATAAAGCTATCGTCTTGCGCTGCAAGCCGTGAATTGCTTTTTCGGCAGGTTTTTGCTATAATGAAACAAGAGAACAGTATTTATTGTCAGTAAATGGGGTTAAAACCCTCGCCTTTAGGCGAATCCTTTAGGTTAACCTACTCGGTTTAAAGAGAAGCCTCTTGAGGAAGACTAAACAAGAGGTGAAGAAAAGATGGAAAACTACAGAAGAACAAGTCA
>JAVBPP010000076.1:0-22791 GCA_031549535.1 Oscillospiraceae bacterium | reverse complement strand
ATCGGCTGGAATGATACGAACGACTTCCCTTACGACACGTTTTACTGGCAGGGGATAGACGGCACGCGCGTGTTCACCCACTTTAACAAAACCCATATCTGGCCGGATGCCAAGGAAATCTACACCCGCCTGTTTGATGATGTGAAGGAAAAGACCGTCACCAACAAACGCTTGCTTTCTTACGGCTTTGGAGACGGCGGCGGCGGCCCGCAGTTTGAAATGATTGAGGCGGCAGCCCGCTGCAAGGATGTGAACGGCATCCCCAAGGCGGAGCATTTGCTGGTGGGTGACTTCATGCGCGATTTGGAGCAGACTGTGCAGAACCCAACCACCTATGCGGGGGAATTGTATTTGGAGCTGCACCGCGGCACACTGACCAACCAGCACGAAATCAAGCGCAACAACCGCAAGGCGGAGCTGGCCCTGCGGGATATGGAGTATTTCACGGTTCTGGATGCCGTAAAAGACGGCAAGGCGGCGGAAAGCGCCCTTGCCGAGCCGCTTTACCGCCTGCTTCTGGTGAACCAGTTCCACGATATCCTCCCCGGCACCTGCGTCCCGCGTGCGCACAAAGAGGCAAGGGAGCAAAACCAATATGTGATTGAAACGGCAAAACAGGCCGTCCGGGATTTGACCGCGGGGCAGGATGCTCACTGCATCACCCTGCACAACACCCTTTCTTTTGACCGCACGGATCCGCAAATTCTGGATGTCCCGGCGGGCTATCTTCTCGCGGGGGACTGCCGCCAACAGCGTTTTACGGACTTGGAGGGCAAGGAAAGGCTGCTCGTCAGCGGCATTACGGTTCCGGCTTTTTCCAGCGTGACACTCGACCTAATACCGGGAGAGCCGAAGCAGGGTGGTGTATGCAGGCTGGAGGGCGACAGCTTGAAAACGCCGTTCGCCGAGATGCGTTTTGATGCAAGGGGTTATATTGCTTCCCTGGTTGATACGCGCATCGGGCGCGAACTGGTGGAGCAGGGTAAGGCGTTTAACACCTTCCTGCTTGCGGAAGATCTACCCACGGCCTGGGATAACTGGGATATTGACGCGGATTTAGAATGCAAGTTCCGCGACTGTGCCGTGCTGCTCTCGCGCGAGGTGATCTCACAGGGCGAAGCGGGTGTTATCATCCGCAGTCAATACCGCCTGACGGAGAAATCCACGCTGACGCAGGATTTGTTTTGCTTTGCGGATAGCCCGGAGCTGCGCTTTGATACACTCATGGATTGGCAGGATGACCACCGTTTCCTGAAAACCGCGTTTGATACCACGGTGCAGCAGGATTTTGCCCGCTTTGAGGTGCAGTTCGGCCATGTCAAACGCCCAACAACGCGCAACACCAGCGTGGAAAAGGCAAAGTTTGAGGTGCTCAACCACAAATATACTGACCTTTCCGAGTCGCGTTATGGCGTTACCATACTCAATGACTGCAAATACGCCATCACCGCCGAGGGCGGTTCCCTGCGCCTTTCCCTGCACAAGGGCGGCACACGTCCGGACTTCACCGGAGACCATGGCCTACACCGCTGCTGTTACGGCTTTTTGCCGCATAACTGCGGGTTCTGCGCGCACGCGGTGATCCGTCCGGCCTATGCCTTTAACATTCCGCTTGTGGCAAGCCCCGGCTGCTATGAAGCGCCTGCATTACTGACTGTGGATGCGGACAATATTATCATTGAAACAATAAAACCCTGTGAGGATAGTGAAAACGCCTTCATCGCAAGGCTTTATGAGGCAGAGGGCGCATATACCCCCTGCACCCTGCGCGCCTTTGCCGGGGCGAAACAGGCGGAAATTACAAACATGCTGGAGGAAAGCCTGGAAACCATAGCAAACCCGGCGGAGTTCACCCGCGTGTTCCGCCCGTTTGAGATTCAAACAGTGAGAATCAGCTATTAGTGGCAACATGGTTTTCTTGCTTGCCATGCGACAGAATTTAGGGTACTATAGTTGCAAACAGTTGCAAGCAAATTTTAGCCCAACGATAAAGGAGTATAGTTATGAAGCAAGCTTATATCCTGCAGCCGCATCTGACCCGTTTTGTCCGTTTTTTTGCGCATGATGATGCCGCCGTCCCCGCGCAGCTGAGCGCCGTCTTATCCGCCGCGCCGGATTTACAGGGCTTTCCCTATCCGTTGCCCTCGCGCAAGAGGGACTATACCTGCTTTGCCCAGGGGGCAAACGGCGTGGTCTGGTACGGCGCAAAGACCGGACTGACCCGCTGGGAGAAAGACGCCCCGCGGCAGGAGGATCGTGTGCAGTATTTCAGCTGCGATCGAAATCTTTTGGATAACAACGTCCTTGCCCTCTACGCCGAGGGGGACAATGTCTGGGTGAAAACCGAAACCGGCGTTGCGTTCATTGAACTGCGTATGACCACCGCCGAGGAGCGGGCGAACCTGCTTTTGGCCGAGACGCTTGCCTATGTGGAGCGCCGCGGCATGGTCAGCCAGCGTGACCTTGCGGTGCCGCGCGATTTTGAATCCCGCCTGCACTACTCCCACAGTGACAATGACGGCTGCTTTACGGCGGGTTTTGCCATGGGTGAGCTGTTCCATTATGCCGTGCTCAAACGCGAAAAAGGGGAAGATGACCCCGAAACAAAGCGAATCCGCGCCATTGCCACCAAGGCCAGCGAGGCCTGCCTGCTGCTCATGTGCATCGCGGGGCGCGGCAACGGCTTTATTGCGCGCACTTATATGACAAGCAACGAGCCCGTGCCGGATGATGGCCTGTTTTTCCGTAAGATGGGGGGCAAGGCCACGTGCCTGGAAACCAGCGCATCCAAACGGCGCAACATGGCGGGCATGGTGATTGATGCATCCGCCCCCATTCCCGAGCGTCTTTCCAAGCTTTACACCGACCTGGGCTTTACGGATGACGATATCACCTATAAGGCGGATACCAGCAGCGACGAGGTTTCGCTGCACTACCTGCACATGTATTTTGCCCATGAAATCTTAGGCCCCGGCGACCCGGAGCTGGATGCGCTTATTCAAGATGCGGCAAAAACTTCCATGGCGCACTTTTTGGATCACGGCTATGAAATGCATGACTGTACAGGTAAGCCTACCACCTGGGCAAAGTGGAGCCCGCACTATTTTTCAGACGGCCTGGGCTGGTGCGACGGCTGCCTGAACGCGGCGGAGTTTTTGATGTACCTGCGCGTAACCATGCATATCACTGGCGAAACAGGCAGATGGCAGGAGGCCTATGACCACCTCATTTCCATCGGCTATGCCGACTTGATTGAAAAGCATTGCGACCGATTCTGGCACGCGAGCGTGGCGGAAAATGTGGAGCCGCGCGAGGATTTGATGTACGGCGACAACATGCTTTCCGTGGCGTCATTTTGGGGCTTGATTCCGCTGGAGCAGGATGAAACGCTCAAGCGCAAATTCCAAAACGGATTTTTGTCTTGGCGCAACACCCAGCAGGCGGAGCATAACCCCGGTTACGACATCCCCCTCATGCTTACCTGCCCGGATGCGCAGGTGGATATTGAAAAGTTGGCCACCTGGTTCAACCGCTTTGATTCCTCCCGCCTTGCTGCGGGCGTTTCCACCGTGGGCAGGCATGACATCGCCAAGGGCATTTGCTGGAACGGCTACGAGGTCTGTTCCGCGCTCTTAACGCCGGATGAATGCTTCATCGCCAAATATGACCGCGACCCGCTGCAATACCGTAACCAAGATAGCGGCGGTATGCGCTGCGTGGAGAGCTGCTACGTTTACACCAACGCCTACTGGGCGGGGCGTTATTACGGATTTTTCAAGTAAAGGAGAAGAAACATGTCATCCAACGATACGATTTATCTCATTGGCAACGCACACCTTGACCCCACCTGGCTCTGGCGCTGGACGGAGGGCTGCGGTGAGGTGCTGCAAACCTTCCGCTCCGCACTGGATCGGCTCAAAGAATATGACAGCTTTGTGTTCACCTGTTCCTCCGCCTGCTATTATAAATGGGTGGAAGAAATTGACCCCGATATGTTCGAGGAAATCAAGCAGGCCATAGCGCAGGAACGCTGGATTCCCGTAAACGGCTGGTGGGTGCAGCCGGATTGCAACATGCCCTCCGGCGAGAGCTTCGCCCGCCAGGCGCTTTACAGCCAGCTGTATTATTATGAAAAATTTGGCATGATTTGCCGCACAGGCTATAACGTGGATTCCTTCGGCCACAACGGCATGCTGCCGCAGCTGTTGCGCCAAGGCGGCATGAACAGCTATGTGATGATGCGCCCCGGTATGCACGAAAATGCCGAGATACCACAAAACGCCTTCTGGTGGGAGAGTGCGGACGGCTCCCGCGTGATGACCTACCGCAGTCCGCGCGGCTATGCGGAGCGCGGCCCGGAGTCACTCACCAAGGCCATCGGGGAATTGACCGAGCGCGGGCAGAACGCCGGCCACGGCATGATGCTCTTTTACGGCGTAGGCAACCACGGCGGCGGTCCAACCAGGGGCGATATCGAATTTCTCATCGGTAACAAAAAGCTGGAGGGCATGTACAGCCTGGAATTCTCCAACCCGGATGAGTTCTTCCGCGATTTGAGCATGACGCGCGTGGATTTGCCCGTTTGGAAGGATGATTTGCAGCACCACGCCAGCGGCTGTTATTCCGCGACTTCCGTGGTGAAGCAGCTCAACCGCCAGGCGGAAAATCACCTTGCCGCGGCGGAAAAATGGAACACCATTGCAGCCAAAACCGCAAAGCTTCCCGCAGCAACCAAGGATTTTGCCGATGCCTGGCGCGAGGTTTGCTACAACCAGTTCCACGATGTGCTCTGTGGCTGCTCCATTATGGAGGCCTATGAGGATGTGAAGGAGGGCATGGGTCACGCCCTGCATCTGGGTTCGAAGCATTACAACGCCGCAACACTGCGCCTTGCGCGGGAGATTGATACTTGGGTAGACGGTGTATCCGAGCCGGTCTGTACCGAAGTGCGTCACCTGGGCGCCGCAAAGGACTTCCCGCGCCCCATTGTTGTGTTCAATCCGCTCTCCTGGGCCATTGAGGTGCCGGTGCGCGTTTACCATCCCTCCGAAAAAGCGCAGGACAGCGACGGAAAAGCCGTGGTGTTCCAGAACGTGCGCTCCTCCCGTTCCAATGACTCTCATATGGATACGATGTTTTTAGCCAAGGTGCCCGCCATGGGCTACGCCACCTATTGGCTCTATCCGCTCTGTGACGAGCCGCAGTACGGCGACACCGCCATTCAGACAAGCGAAAAGCCGCTGTCCATCGAAAATGAATACCTCAAGGTTGTGTTTAACGAAAAGACGGGCGGCATTGCCTCCCTCATCAACAAAGAGGACGGCGCAGAATACGCCTCGGGCGAAAATTTTGCAGTTCCCACCGTGATTGACGACCATGTGGCCGATACTTGGGCGCATAATATCTTTAAATTCCATGATATCAAAGGGCTCATGCAGCTGGACGCCATCGAATTGGTGGAAGAAGGCCCCGCGCGTGCGCTGGTGCGCGCAAAGTACAGCTTCGGCAAGTCCGTTTTAACGCAGGAGTTCATCCTGGGTCTAGGGCAAAAGACGCTGCGTGTGAAGTGCAAGGCCATTTGGCAGGAGGACTTCACTATGCTGAAGATTCCCTTTGCCATGGATGGGACAGACGAAATTTCCAGCTATGAAATTCCGTTTGGCTTTATTAAGCGCCCTTGCAACGGCGAGGAGGAGCCCGCGCAAAACTGGGCGGATATTACCGTAACCCAGGCGGACGGCATACGCCGCGGCATCGCGATACTCAACGATTCCAAATACAGCTACGACTGCCCCGGCAAGGAGCTGCGCCTGACAGCGCTGCGCAACGTCATTTTTGCGGATCACTATTCCTCCCGTCCGCCCGCGAACTTCAACTTTACGGACGAAGGATTGCAGCGCTTCGAGTACGCCGTTTACCTGCATACCGGTGAGGCGGAGCAGAGTGACGTTACCCGTGAGGCCGCCGCGTTCAACAGCCGCCCGGTTGCCGTGCCGGAGAGCTACCACAAGGGCACAGGTGCCCCCCAGGTCAAGAGCTATCTCACTGTTGACCAGCCCAATATTTTGGTCAGCGCCCTAAAATTTTGTGAGGACGGTTCCGGAGACATTATTATCCGCGCCTACGAAAGCCAGGGCAAAGAGACCCGTGCCATGGTACTGTGTGATATGACGCAGGCGGGTTTCTGGGTAGACTTCCTGCCCCATCAAGTGAAAACCTTCCGTATTTCACCGGATGGCAGCGCATTGATGGTGAACTTCCTGGAAGGGATTGTAAAACTATAATATTAATACCAATCACCTTAATGGTGATTGGTATAAAGCAGTGCCACCCTGAAAAAGGGTGGCACTGCTTGTTTCCGCGTGTTATTCCTTTGGCTCCTCCGGTTCTGCCGGCGGGGTTTGATAGCTTGGCGGAGTCTGCTCATAGGGCTGTTGCTGATAAGGTTGTTGATACGGGGGCTGCTGGTAGGGTGGTTGCTGCTGGTAGGGTGGTTGCTGCTGGTAAGGGGGTTGCTGCTGTTGATAAGGATTTTGCCCATACTGCTGCTGTTGGTATTGCTCGTACTCCCTGCGCACGGTCTCTTCGTCCGGCACAACGATTGCCATGATGATATAAACAATCAAGCCCGGAAAACCGGAGCTAAACAGGGAAAGCAGGAAGAAGAGCAGGCGCACGATGGTGGCGTCCATGTTCAAATATTCCGCCAGCCCGGATAATACGCCGGAAATCATTTTGTTGCTGGTTTTGCGGTAGAGTTTCTTTTGCATAATCAGGTACTCCTTCTCATCAGGCGAGGTTCGCCTGTTTTTTTGCGGCCGTAATGGTGTTTTGCATCAGCATGGTGATGGTCATCGGCCCTACTCCGCCGGGAACAGGGGTGATGTAGGAACTCTTGTGGCGCACGGCTTCGAAATCCACATCGCCGCAGAGCTTGCCGTTTTCGTCGTGGTTCATGCCAACGTCAATGACCACGGCGCCCTCCTTCACCATATCCGGGGTAACAAATTTCGCCCTCCCAACGGCGGAAACCAAAATGTCCGCCTGCCGGGTGACGGATGGCAAATCCACGGTGCGCGAGTGGCAAATTGTGACCGTGGCATTCTCCTGCAGCAGCAGCATGGCCATGGGTTTGCCCACAATGTTGCTGCGCCCGATTACGACACAGTGCTTGCCGGCAACCGAGATGCCCTCTTCCTGTAGCAGCTGCATCACCCCGGCCGGGGTGCAGGGCAGAAACGCGTGGTCCCCAATCATAATATGCCCGGTGTTTACGGGATGAAACGCGTCAACATCCTTGAGCGGAGAAATTGCGTTGAGAATTTCTTTTTCTGCAATATGTGCCGGCAAAGGGAGCTGGCAGAGTATGCCGCTGATATCCGCGCGCGCGTTGAGCTGCGCAATCAAAGCAAGCAGCTCTTCCTGTGCGGTGTCAGCCGCCAAGGCGAATTCATGAGATTGAATTCCCAGCTGCTCACAGGCAGCTTTTTTGTTGTTGACATAAACGCGCGAGGCCGGGTTCTCCCCAACGATGATGACCGCGAGCGAGGGGTAAACGCCCTGCCCGTTCAACTGCGCCACTTCGTGCGCAAAACGTGCGCGCACCTTCGCGGCTATGGCCTTGCCGTCAATAATCTGTTCCATTGGAATCAGCCTCCTCTTTCCCTTGTGCCGGTTCACTGCCCGGCGTTTCCTGTTCCTGCACGATTTCTTCAAACGAGGGGAGCTTGGTGATGGCGTGGGGGTTTTGCTCCGGCGCAGTCACCAGCTGGGGTTCCGGGGTCTCGGCCTGTTGCGCGGGAGGCTCCGCCTCCTCCTGCGCCTTTTGTTTTTTCTGCTTTTTTGGCGTAGGGTCGTCCCGGAAAAAGTCAACGCCTTCAATTGGTTGCGGATTCTTCTTGTGCCGGCGCAGCAGCACAATCAAAAGCGTTGTGCAGAACAAAACCAGCAGCATAGATAGAACTTGCGAAACGCGCAGACTCGTGTTCCACAGATACAGGCTATCCGTGCGCAGCCCCTCAAACACGGTGCGGCCAAGGCCGTACCAGATGCCGTAGCAAAGGATAGTCTGCCCGCTAAACTTGCGGTAACGCTTGGTGATGAGGTAGAGCACGCCAAAACCGAGCAGGCACCAGAGCGACTCATACAAAAACGTGGGGTGGACATAGGCGTAGGGGTTGACCGTGATGCCCTTTTCCGCAAGCGCTGCCTGCTGACTGAACAGGTAGTTCGTGGTCAGCTCGCTGCGCATGCCCCAGGGCAGCTCCGTGTTGGAGCCGAAGGCCTCCTGGTTGCAATAGTTGCCCCAGCGGCCAATACCTTGGCCGAGCAAAAAGCTCATCCCGGCAATATCCAGCAGATTGAGCAGGTTCAGCTTGCGCACCTTGCAAACCACAGCGCCCGCAATTAAGCCGCCAATTAGGCCGCCGTAAATTGCCATGCCGCCCTCCCAGATGCGCACCATGCTGCCGATGCCGCTGAATTCCTGCGCATTGAAGGCAACATAATAGGCGCGTGCGCCGATGATGCCGAAGATGGTGCCCCAAATGAGCACATCAATCATTTTGTCCAGGTTCATCTTCCACTTATACGCCATACGCCCGCCGAACAACACAGCCAGCGTAAACCCAAACGCGATAATCGCGCCGTACCAGTGGATTGTGATGGGGATGCCGAAAATTTTGGTGTCCACCAATACCTTGGTGACATGGAACACGTGGTCAATGCCCTTGAAATAGACGTCTGTAACGCCACTCATACTGTCTCTCCATTCGCGTTAGTGTCTGTATCTATATCTGCGGCAATTTGCTCGATGGCCTGTTTCAGCTGCTCCAGGCCTTCTCCCGTTTCGCCGGAAAAAAAACAGTGGGGTATCGTATTGTATGCGCCCAACTCATGCTCTAATTCCGTTTCCCTGCGTTTGCGCTCCATGGGTTTGAGTTTGTCGCACTTCGTGAGCGCGAGAAACACGCGGAATTCATTTTGGGTTAAAAACTCCAGCATCTCAAAATCCTGCTCACTGGGTTTGTGGCGGGAGTCAATCAGCTGCACCACCAGCGCAATGTTCCGCCCGGAGCGGAAGTAGCCCTCCATCAGCTTGGACCAGCGCTGTTTTTCTGAAAAACTGCGCTGCGCGTAGCCGTAACCGGGCAAGTCCACAAACCATACGCCGTCGCCGTCAAAAAAGTTGATGGTAATCGTCTTGCCGGGCGTTGCGCTCACGCGAGCCAGGTTCTTCCGCCGGAACAGCTTGTTCAGCAGGGAGGACTTGCCTACATTCGAGCGCCCGGAAAACACAATTTCCGGCCTGTCGGAGGGTTTGAGCTGCTGCGCTGTTCCGTAAGACGCGCTGAATGAAACCGCATCATAGCGCATAGAACTCCCTCCCTTCTCTTCGTTTGCTATTGTGCCAGGCTGGGGCGAGCGGTGCTTCGCGTATCCAGAACAGGCATATGGGGTTGCGTCTGTGCGGCTTTCGCTGCGGGTTCGTCCTCCAGCGCAAGCGCCAAAACCTGCGAAACATGCTTCACAGGGATGAACTCCAACGCGTCCTTCACTGCCCCGTCAACCTCATCCAAATCGGCGAGATTATCCTGGGGAATCAGTACGGTTTTCACGCCCAGGCGAAAAGCCGCCATGGATTTTTCCTTCAGTCCGCCGATGGCAAGCACCCGCCCGCGCAGGCTGATTTCCCCGGTCATGGCAAAATCACAACGCACCTTCTTTCCGCTCAAGGCGGAGACAAGCGCTGTTGTCATCGTAACGCCCGCGGAGGGCCCGTCCTTGGGTACCGCGCCCTCGGGGACATGAATGTGAATATCTCTGTCTTTATAAAAGCTTGGACTAATGCCCAACTCCTGTGCGTTTGCACGGATATAGCTCACGGCGGCACGGGCGGATTCCTTCATCACATCGCCCAGGGAGCCGGTCAGCTCCAGCTTGCCCGTTCCGTCCATTACGCTCACTTCAATTTCTAAAATCTCTCCGCCGACCGCCGTCCAGGCCAGGCCGTTGACAACGCCGATTTCGTTTTCCGTACGTTTGCTGTCTGCCTTATATTTTGCAGCGCCGAGCAGGGTTTCTACATCCGCCGCTTTAACCGAAAGCGCCGTTTCGCCCCCGGCAATCTTTGCGGCGGCCTTGCGGCACAGGGCGGCAAGCTTTTGCTCCAGCTTGCGCACACCCGCCTCCCGCGTATAGCCGTCAATAATCAAGCGCAAGGCGGCATCCTGCACACGCAGGGTTTTGCCGTTTAATCCGTGACGCTTCGCCTGCTTGGGCAGCAGATGACGCTTGGCAATGTGAAACTTTTCTTCCTGAGTATAGCTACCCAGCTCAATGACCTCCATACGGTCCAAGAGGGGCGCGGGAATATTTTGCCTTACGTTGGCGGTGGTGAGGAATAACACCCGGCTCAAATCAAAGGGCAACTCAATATAATGGTCGCGAAAACTGTTGTTTTGCTCACCGTCCAGCACCTCCAGCAGCGCGGAGGAGGGGTCGCCCTTAAAGTCGTTCCCCAGCTTGTCCACCTCATCCAGCAAAATCAGGGGGTTGCGCGTCCCCGCCTGTTGCATGGCGGCCATGATGCGCCCGGGCATGGAACCGATATAGGTTTTTCTGTGGCCGCGTATTTCCGCCTCGTCCCGCACGCCGCCCAGGGAAATGCGCACATACTTGCGCCCCAGCGCAGTGGCAACGGATTTTGCGATAGAGGTCTTTCCCACACCGGGCGGGCCGGAAAGGCAGAGAATCTGCCCCTTAATTTCCGGCGCAAGCTTGCGCACGGCGAGGTGTTCTAAAATGCGCTCCTTAACCTGTTGCATGCCGTAATGATCTCGCTCCAATATGCGCTTTGCGGCAGCCAAATCCAGCTTTTCTTTAGATTCCGTATTCCAAGGCAGGGCAAGGCAGGTTTCGATATAACTGCGGATGACCGTGCCCTCGGGGGAGGAAAGGGATGCGCGTTCCAGCCTGTCACACTCGCGCAGCAGCTTTTGCTCCGTATCGCTGTCCAGCTGCAGCTCCAAAATCCGGTCGCGGAACTGCTGCACCTCGTTTTCCAAATCCAAGCCGTTGTTCAGCTCCATGGAAATGGTTTTCATCTGCTCACGCAAATAGTATTCCCGCTGGTTTTTATCAATCTGGTTCTGCACGCGCTCTTGAATATCGTCCTCCAGCGCCAGCAGGCGGCTCTCTCGCAGTAGAATGACGCAAAGGCGTTCTAAACGCTTATGTACATTCATCTCGTCCAGAATTGCTTGACGGTCGCCGTTATCCATGGTAATGTTCCCGGCTATCATATCCGCCAGCGCACCCGGCCGGGTTTCATCCATCACTGTCATCACAAACTCCGGCGGCAGCTGCGGCACATTTTCCGCGTATTCATCAAAAATATCTTTTGCCCTGCGCAGCAAAGCGGTGGCATAATCCCTGCGCGCGGAGCTGACGCCCAGCTCCGGCACCTTGGAAACAACCACGGTCACATAGGGCTTTTCTGACAGCACCTCGTCCATGTGCGCACGGTACAGTCCCTCCACCGCAATGCGAACCGCCCCGCTTCCTCCGGGCAGCTTGAGCACTTGCTTCACTTTGGCGACAACGCCTGTATGATACAGGTCGGTGAACTCCGGATCCTCCTGCGCAATGCTTTTTTGCGCAATTAAAAAGACCTCCTGGTCCCCCTTCATCACGGCCTTGATTGCCGCAATGGATTTTTCCCGCCCGACATCAAAATGCAGCAGCATGCCGGGGAACACCACCATGCCGCGCAGCGCCACGGCGGGAATCGCCATGGCAGGTCCGGTAACCCGGCTCATATGTTCACGCTCCTTGACTGTAACGATTATCTCAAATGCCTGTACAGTATACTGTAATTTGCCGAAACAGTCAACTGCGCAATCCGTGATTATTGTGCAGTTGACTGCCGAAGCAGGGCACATTTCTGTCGTTTCAAAACAGACACAAACAATTCATGAAAAATTCACGGATTTGCTACTAATTTTTCAAAATTTATCTTCTATTTTTCATAATTTACAGGTATAATACAGATGGTAACAATTGCCCTTTTACCAAATTTGGGACAGATGGAGGGTACTTTAATGAAACGAAAATTGCTAAAGGCCTCAGCGGTTACTGCGGCGGCAGCCGGACTAACGGCGGCTGGGCTCGCCTTACAAAAAAAGAAGCTTGCCCCCGCGAGCTATGCCAAGCAGGCGGCAAACGCGGTTAAGCTGACATTCCCAACAGAGCAGGCTTACGGTAACGGTATGGCTTTGACACCGCCCATGGGCTGGTCGAGCTGGAATACCTTTCGCAACCGTATTGACGAAACCCTGGTTTATGAAACTGCGCTGGCGATGAAGCAATCCGGCTTGTTGGATGCAGGCTATCAGTATATCAACATTGATGACTGCTGGCAGTCCTCCCTGCGGGATGAAAACGGCAGGCTGCAGGGCGATTTTGTCACCTTCCCCAACGGGATACCCGCTTTGGTGAAAAAAGTGAATGCGCTTGGCGTTAAGCTTGGGATTTACACCTCCAACGGCACACTTACCTGCGAGGATTTGCCCGCGAGCCTTGGCAACGAAGCGATTGATGCGGATACCTTTGCCGAATGGGGTGTGGAATATTTCAAGTATGACTTCTGCCACAATGTGCCCATCCCTTCCCGCGCACCCTGTGTGGAATGCATTACCATTTCGAAGCCCGGCTCCTCAGAGGAGCAGATTCATTACGCAAGTGAAGCCGTACTTTCGGGCGAGGCGCGCATCGTTCGGGACGAAAAGCTGGATAGCGGCGAGTATATTGACGGTCTCTCCGGGCATACCGGCACAGCCGAATTCCGGAATATTCATGTTTCGGAAACTGGGGAATACATCCTCACACTGTGCATCCGCAAAAAAAGCAACTCCAATAAATATCTGGAGCTGTCAGTGAATGATGCAAGCTGTTATAAAACAACGGTGCCGCCCTCCCGCGCGTTTAGCGCAAGCGGGCGCCACCAACTAAAGATTACACTGGAAAAAGGCACAAACACGATTCAGCTTTATAACCCGGTTGCCTCCCGGCAGGACAGTGCCGCCATGCAGTACGCCAATATGGGCAAAGAGCTCATGCGTGCCACGCGGGAATACGCCGAAAAAACCGGTCAGCCGGAAAAGAAAATTGTATACTCCATTTGCGAGTGGGGTCTGAATCTGCCCTGGCGCTGGGGCAGTGCGGCGGGCAACCTTTGGCGCACAACGCCCGATATCAAAGCGTTCTGGGCATCCGTTCTGGCCATTTATGAGGTGAATATCAAGCTGTATAAACACGCCAAGCCCGGCGCGTGGAACGACCCGGATATGCTCGAGGTCGGCAACGGCGAGCTGACGGATGATGAAAACCGCGCCCATTTCAGCCTGTGGTGCATGATGGCCGCGCCCTTAATTTTGGGCAACGATATTCGCCGCTTTGTTACCCCGGAGGGGAAGCCGGATTTATATGACCGCACGCTGCAAATTGTAACAAACCGCGATATGATTGCAATTGACCAAGATCCGCTGGGCGTACAGTGCCGCCGTATTTCCACCAACGGGCTGTTCGATGTGCTGGTCAAACCCCTGGCCGGCGGAGACTTTGCCCTGTGCTTCTTCAATAAGGGCGGCGAGGCAAAGGAAACAGATTACAGCTTAAATGACATTTTGTGCCAGGCCTATATCGACACACCCTATACCGACTACTATGAGCTGTATGACCTTTGGGACAAAACCCGTCAGGTGACCTCGGAAAAGGTGCAAAGTGTTGTTCCCGGCCACGGCGTTAAAGTGTTCCGTGTACGTGCGCTGGAAGAGGATGAGGCGTAGCCGCTCCATCACCATCAAATTAACGAAGCATACTGGTATCCAATCCGTAAAGCTCTGCAGCTTTACGGATTCCTTTTTCCACTTCCTCGCGGCTGTAACCATGCTGCTCCAATTCTTCGGCGCTCTTTGCGTTTAACTGCGCGAAAAAGGCCAGAGCAATGGCGAGGCCGCCCTTATCGCTTGGGTTCATGTGCGTAAACAGCAGCTCCTCCGCCTGTTTGTAGGCCTGCTCATCCAGCAAAGCGTGAATTTGCAAATAGAGCATATCCGTGTCAGTCAAATGATCCTCGTCAAATATTTCATAGCCCGGGCTGTCTTTTTTTAAAAGCAGTTTAGCCACGAGTTTGCCCAGGGATTCCACCTGGCGCATAAACCAATCTTGTTGATACATGGTGTTATTCCTCTTTTATGGAATCATTGCGTCAAACGCCGCAAAGGCTTCCTCTGGTGTATCGAGGCTTTGCGCGCGCTGCTCCATGGGGCAAAGCCCGGTGTTGTCGCGGTTTTGTATCACCGGAACAAGCGTTTCATAGCGGTAGGGGATACCATGCGCCTGCAAAACCGGGATGGCCGTTTCGCTCAGCAGGCAGGCAAACAGCTCTTGCGCACCGCCAAAAGCCAGCAGCAGCGCGGCGGCGCGGCCGATGACCTTATCCGCAACGCTGGCGCCCTGTAAAAACTCGGGCGTTTCGCGCAGAATGCGCAGCAGGGGGCGAATGCCGTGCTCATCATAACAGGCAAGTTCTGTCCCTTTACAGGCAACGCAGCAGTGCCCGCCGGAAAGCAGGGTCTGCCGGGCGTTTTCCAATGGGGTTGGCATTATTCCAAATCCTCCAGCAGGTTCCCTACGCGCACCAGTTCCTCGCGCACACGCAGTTTCTGTGGGCATTTCTCCTCGCAAAGGCCGCAGGTGGAGCAGTCCGCGGCGGTTTTTCCACCCTTCATGCCGTATTCGGCGTATTTTTGTTTTGCCAATGCGCTCAGACCGTAGACGTTGTGGTAGGTATAGAAATTGAAGATGGCGGGGATGTCGATTTCCATCGGGCAGGGCTGGCAGTAGGCGCAGCCCGTGCAGTAGAGGTCGCTGAATTTTTTCAGTTCCTCCAACGCTCCGCCAATCTGCTCCCATTCCCCGGTACTCAACGGCGTTTCGTCGTTTGCGATGGCGACATTTTGCTGCAGCATCTCCATGGTTTGCATGCCCGAGAGGGCGCAGCTCATGTTGGGGTTGCCCAAAACAAAACGCAGTGCCAGTTCGTAGGTTGCCATGGGTGCTTTGTTCGTAAGCTTTTGATACAGCTCCGTCGGCGCCGCCAGGCGTCCGCCGGCCACGGGCCCCATGGAAACCACGCCCAGCCCCTTGGAGGCAGCATAGGCAATCATCTCCTCGTTGGAGCGGTCCAATAGATTGTACTGCACCAGCATGGATTCAAAAATCTCGCCCCGGTCGATGATGTATTTGATTGCATCGGCATCGTCATGGAACGAGAAGGAGATGTGGCGAATCAGACCCTCGTCTTTTGCCTTCTGCGCTTCCTTCATCAAATCGAATTTTGCGATTTTTTCGTCATAGCTGTCTTTGCCCATGCCCCAGAAGTGGTAATAGTCGATGTAATCTGTATCCATAGCCTTTAAGCTGCGCTCCAGCTGCCGGCGGTAATCGGCGGTTTCTTTGACGTGCCCCATCGGAATTTTGGTGGAAAACAGTACGTCCCTGCGCACCGCATGCAGCGCTTTGCCCACAATATATTCGCTGTTGCCGTGGCAGTAGTGCAGGCCGGTGTCAAAATAGTTCACGCCCAGGCGCACCGCCTCCTGCAGCATGGGGATTGCCTTTTCTTCATCAATCATCCAACTGTCGCCCTGCTGGATTTCCGGCAGGCGCATGCAGCCGAAACCGAGCGCGGAGATACTGTCCCCGGTTTTACCAAAAGGTCTGTATTGCATCTTGTGTCATCCTTTCATTAGCGCATATTCCATGCAGCATAGGCCATCATTTACCAGTTCCCGCGTAAATACAAAGCCCGCTTTTTGATACAGCGCAATTGCGGCCTTGTTATCCTCGGCAACATGTATTTTTATGGTATCATGCCGCCCGTCTGCCGCAAAAAGGGAAATGATTTGTGTAACGGCGCTGTACGCAAAGCCCTGCCGCTGGTAATCTTGATCAATCAGCAGATTCGTGAACATGTAGCAGTCCTCTTCCGTGTAATCCAAGCGCACCATGCCCACAACGGTGTCTCCGCTCAAGATTGCCTGCAAGCTGACATCGTTTCGAAAGGGAGCATATGCCGCCTGTATCATCGTCCATGCGGGTGAGTTTGTAAACGCGCACTGCTCTTTTTTACACATTAACTCAGAACAGGCTTCGTAGCTTGTTTCATCCACCTTTTTCAATGTAATCATGCGGCATAGCCCCCCTAATTCGTATTAGTTTAACTCCAGCAGCTGCCGCAGCGAGCCGCCGTCTGCCTGCAAACGCTCACGGAAATGGTGCGCCCAGAAGTTGTGGCGTTCGCCCTTGCGGTGGGCGTATGCGAAATGAATGCGGCCGTTGACCATCAGCTTTGCCACGGCGTACCAGGCGTCGAAAATGCCATCCGGCGCAAACTGTTTGAGCGCAAAGCTGAATTCCGCGCGTTCGCCCGGTCTTACCTCTACCTTCAGCGTACGCGGGGCAATGCAGGCCAGCGCGAAGGGGTTTTTGAGCGCATAGCCCCAGGTTTCAATCGGGGTGGCGAGGGAAAGCTCGCCCGCAAGCTGCTCCTTCGTCTCGTTGATTACCGTCACCAACACGCGCTCTTTTTCAATTGCAAGCTCCACGCGCGGGTCGAAATAACCGAATTCATAGACATCCTCGAATTCCTGCCCGTCGTCGCTGTAGTTCAGGCGCAGAATGCCCTTTGCATCCGCGGTCGGTTTTTTTACCGTGATAGGGAATACCTGTGACGCGCCGGGAGCGAGGGTGTAGGGGAAATCCGTTTGTGTGCAGCTGAAGCCGCCGGTGAGGGAGAGTGTCATCGTACCGCTCGCCGGCATATCGCAACGGTTGTTGACGATGGAAAGGCTGGTGGTGTAGGTGCAGACGTCCAGCTGCTCTACCTTGCGGCTGATAAAGCCCGCAACGGCGAGGTAGCCCATGGGCATGGTGCCAAGGTCATGCTCCCAGGAGCGGATGAAGGTGGGCTCCACAGGCTCACAGCCTGCGCCGAGCATGCCCGCACCGATGGCTGCCGGAGCGGCCGCGGTGTTCAGCACAAAGGTTTCGATAGAATGGCTGCCCACCGGGAGGGTGAAGCCGCCGTCTGAAAGGGCGAGGGCAACGGGCTCCTCCTCCAGCAGATTGGTTGCCGCCGCCTGTTGCAACGGGAAGTGGAGCTGCAGCTTGGCATCGGCCTTGACGCCGTTGATTTCAAAGCCGCGCAGGGCGAAGCCGCGTTCGGCAATGCCGCCCATTTTGCCCTGCATCTTCGCCAACGGGTAGCCGCCTGCCTTAAAGGTTGTGACAAGGAAGTTTTCGCTCGCGCTTACAAAACCGCAGCGTTCCGGCAAAATGGCGTTGCGTGCGCTGTCCGCCTTGCCTGCGAAGAGCGGGTCGTTAAATTCCATAGCCTTACGGTAAACGCCCGCCTCGCGGTAGGAGCCGCTGTGGGGGTAGAGCGCGTAGGTGAACACATGGGTCTTTTGCTCCGGAACCAGCTCCTGCGCGCCGGTAACTTTGCCGTTGTTGCCGTAAAACTCCGCTGTGTGGAAGAGCATCATGTTCATCAGGTTGCCCGTCTCCACGCTGCAGGAAATGGTGCCGTTGTTGAACAGGGCAACACCATAGTTCTCTGTTGTGCCGACCTTACAGGCTGTCACCGCGTCGGCAAGGCCGGCTTTCCAATCCGCCGCATATTGGGCGTCCAGCTGGGCAAGGCGCTCCGCCAGCTTATCGGCGCAGCAGGCCTTGATTAGGATAACATCAATAGATTTGCCCCAGAGATTGTCGCTATCGCGCGTAAAGAGCACGGCGCTGCCGTCCGCAGCCAGTTTTGCGAGGAAGGCCGCCTTCACAGCCTCACCCGCCTGCGCAAGCAGCTTCTCCTCATATTCGTTCGCCGTGCCCTCCAGGGAGAGGACAAAGCGGGTATCTGTATTGCGCAAATCCTCGTTAAAGTGAATCAGCTTGCCGCCGTTGCCCTTGAGCGTGGTGTCGCTGTAAAGCGTGACCGGAATTGCTTTTTTGGAAAGAGTGAAGAGCAGGCTGTCCGCAAGCTTACGCAGCTCATCTGTCTCCGGGCGGATGAGGGCTGTCATGCCAAGGTTAATATCACCGCCGCCCAGCTGCAGCTGCACAGTTGCGCCCAGCTCAAACCACTGGTTTGCCGGGGCGACCTGCGTGTGAGAAAACATCATGTATTGGTGGGTTTGGAACTGCAGCTTGTTTTTGCTCCTGCCCACAACATGGGGGGCATAGCGGTCATCATACACGGGCTTTGCGCCGCCGAGGTTCACGGGGAAGGTTAGGGTAAACAAATCATCCTTCGCCTGGTAGTCTTCCACAATGGTTTCCAGCTCCACACGGTCGGCACCCTTGTAAAGGGTAATTACTTGACGAACCTTGGCCACGATATCCAGCTTCACGCTAACAATCAGGCGCTGATAATTCACGCCGACTTCTTTTTCTACCGTTGCGCTGTAGTCGCTGGAGAACAGCTTGTGACCGGTGGTGTAAAACTCATGCTGGGTCTCCATGCGCTCGGGTACCTC
Organism: Oscillospiraceae bacterium; assembly: GCA_031549535.1. Lineage (GTDB taxonomy): Bacteria > Bacillota > Clostridia > Oscillospirales > Acutalibacteraceae > JAVBPP01. The sequence goes on along the minus strand of JAVBPP010000076.1, from coordinate 4,192 downwards.
GCGCAGCACGGCGACACGGTTTGCGGGGCCGTCCGCGCCGATTTCCAGCACTTCTTTGTTGTTTTGTTTGTCGAAGAGCGAAACAATACCGCCGCCCAGCGCCGGGTCTACTTTCAGCAGCAAATTCTCGTTCTCAATGCTGTTGGCGTCATCGGGGGTTTTCGCGGCAGCCACAGAATCCGCCTTGCGCAGATAATAGCTTGAGTAGCCCAGTGCAGGCGCTTTGGCAATGAAAATAACGCTTACGCCATCCTCCTCTTCGCACAGCAGGTCAAAATCAAAGCGCATTCCCTCGCTGTCAAACAGCGCATAACCGCCGTCCTTCACATAGGCGGGCAGAAGAACCTCGCAGGGCTCCTCGCGCTCCCAAGTGTGGGGGTTAAAGACGATGACCGGCTCCTCGCCCTCTTTCGCCTTCACGCCGCTTGCGAGGAATTTAGTTGCCTTATCTACGATATCTGCCGCCAGCTCCAGCGCCTCGCGGTATTCAATCATCAAATCCACAAACGAGATTTCGTTGTTGGTGCCGGTGATGGAGTCGTGGTGCTGGGCGCAAAGAATTTGCCGCCAGGCCTTATCCAGCGCTTTTTCCGGATATTCCGCGCCGTAATAGGCCGCGATAGCCGCAAATTTTTCAGCCGTAATCAGCAGGTTTTCGCCAATGCGGTTGGCCTGCTTAAAGTCCGTGCGCGTGAGCAGAACGCCTGCATGGTGCGGCGTTAAATCGCGGGAGCAGTATTCAATCTTGCTCCGCCCTGCGCTTTCAACCTGCCCCTGCTCCGTTTCCAGGATGCTGTCAATTGTTTCGGAATTAAAGGAGTAGGCCGCGCCGTTGAGCGTTTCCTTCATCCAGGAGGTGTCGCCCTCGTTGGGATAATCCGGAACGGTGGGTAACAGGCGGGAGGAGTTATCCGCGTCATGAATCCCAAGGCGCAGGGCAGAATCAATGCCAATGCCCTTGCTGTGCACAATTTCCGTGCCGTCCGGTGAGACATGGTGGAACAGTTGATCCACGCCCAAAATATGTTTCCCCCAGTCCGCGCCGTTGCAGCCGCCCTTGGCGCAGACCTGTGACATCTGGTTAAAATGGCCGAACACGTCGCCGGGGGCGTAAACCTTGCAGATGCGTCCCAAAACATCGCGGTGATACAACTGGCCGTAAACGAGGTTGCGTACAAAACCTTCGCCGGAGCTGGTCAGGTCGTTGGGCTGGTTATAGAAACAGTCCGCCTCAGCTCTGCCCTCGGTGAACGCGGCTTTTAGCGTCTCGCGGTGCTCCGGGTAAAGAGAATAATAGGGGTGCAGATAATCCACCTCAGAGAGAGTGGCTTTAAAGTTCGGGTCGCGCTGCAACTCCTCTATCATCGTTTTGGTGATGTGAATCGCCCCCATGGCGTAGGTGCGCTGCTCCTGATGATAGGTGGTGTCAAAATGGAAGTCGGAGTTGACATGCTCCGTGCCGCTGAAGCCGTGGTAGGGCATGGTGTCCGTTTCAAAGCTGCCGCTGCCGGAGTTGCCGCCCTCTTCCACCGTTACGTTGACAGTGACTTCCTCGGCCTTGTTCGCGGTGGGGACGGAGAAACGCAGCAATTGGCACTGCCCCTTGGCAAGGGACGGGATGGCAATTTCCTCATTGAACGCCTTTGCCGTGTAGGAAAGGGTTCCGCCGTTACAGTCCTCAAAGGCACCCACAAAACCCTGCATCACCTGGCGGGGAGCCTCTTTTGTGCCGTTAAACACCGCCGTAGCCCCGCAGAACACCGCGCCGAGCTTGCCCGCGCCCGCAACCAGCGGATAGAGCGAGCAGTGGGTCATGTTGTGGTCCAGGCTGTCGCAGATATACCCGGTGCGGATTTTAAACAAAAACAGATTGCGCCCGGCGCCCAGCGTTACCGCCACCTGATGCCCGGTGCTGCGCAGACCCTTCATGCGGCCATAGGGCTGGGAGTCAATCAGCTCGCCGTTCAAGTATACAATACAGCCGGAGTTCTCATAGCATAAAATTGCCTGCTCCTGCTTTTCACAGTCCACATAAAACGCGGCGTAGGAGACGCAGTTGCGCTGTTGGGTTACGAATATCGCTTTTTCATAGGCGGGGGAACGGAAATTCAAGTTACCGAAGCCCGTTTCCGTCTGTGCCCATTGCAGGGTATCCTCGCCGTAATAATCATTCTGCACCGGCATGCCGCGGTAGGGAACGATGGCGGCCTCCCCGCCGGAGGAGGCGAGGTAGTCGCAGTCCAACACCAGATTGCGTTGATACATGAATTCTGTTTCCGCCGCGCCGCCCGTTTCCAAAACAAAGGGGCCGAGCACCATGAAATTGTGAATGCGTGTGGGCATTACCTCGTCTTTTCGTTCCGTCAAATCCGCAAAACGAATTGCCGAAACCGGTTTCTGTAAGCTGTTTTCATAGGTTCGCGCCATGCTATGTGCACTTCCTTCCAGTTATATCGTATCTATCAGACAAACCGCGTGCGCGGCGATGCCTTCTTTTTGACCCGTAAAGCCCAGCCCTTCCTCCGTTGTGGCTTTCACGCTCACGCACGCCACCGGGACAGCGCAGGCACGGGCAATGTTTTCGCGCATTTCCGGGATATGCGGCGCGAGCTTGGGCGCTTGGGCGAGGATGGTGCTGTCTATATTGACTACGGTGTAGCCTGCCCGCCGCAGGTGCAAAACCACCTGCTCGAGCAGCCGCAGGCTGTCCGCGCCAAGGTAGGAGTTATCTGTATCGGGGAAGAGCTTGCCGATATCGCCCAGAGCCGCAGCCCCAAGCAGGGCGTCGCTGACGGCGTGCAGCAAAACATCTGCGTCCGAATGCCCCAGCAGCCCCTTTTCGTAGGGGATGGTTACACCGCCGATTATGAGTTTCCTGTCCGAAACCAGCTTATGAACATCATACCCGTGTCCGATTCTCAAGTTAGCATTCCTCCGTTCGGTCAAGTGCATTTATATGATTTTGATATTCCTCATAGTCTAAAAATGAGTTGAGCACCTGCAACAGGGCGTTTGCGGAAAGGCGTTCCGGCAGTTCCAGGCGTTTGAGCAGGGCGCTGCGTTTCGTGCGGCTGTGCGCCCCGCCGCTGATGCCGTCCCGGTATAAATCCAGTTTGGTGATGGCCTTGCGCGGCTGCCCGCCCTGGTTACACATCACGCCCGCCTGGGTCAGCGCGTCCAGCAGCAGCTGCGGCTGGATGCCCTCCACGCCCAGCTTTCCCTCGCGCGAGGGGGCGGCTTTTCGCTTTTCTTTGCCGAAGATATCCGGAATATAGGCGTGAATCACCTGGGAGGGCGGGACGCTGCCGCCCAAAAAGGAACGAATTTGAAAGCCCGCGCGGTCACTGTCTGTGAGGATGACAATCCCGCGCGTTTCTGCTAAGCGCCGAATCAGGCGTTGTTTTTCTTTATCGTTAAAAATTCGAAAGCCGTCCGTTGGGATAATCAGAGTATCCAGCAGGGAGGCGAGCTTAATTTGGTCATACTTCCCCTCCACGATAACGGCCTGTTTGATTTGTATCATCGCGTGGTATGCTCCTTCAGCGTTATGGCTATCGTTGCCATGGTTTTTTCCAGTATCACCCAATTGTCCACTGCGGAGCCCTTGAGCATGGAATCCGCCTCGTGCAGCGCGTTCAAACAGCCCCGCAGGGCAGAAAGCGAGAGGCCTGCCGCGTCCTGCCCCGCGTAGCGCAGGGCATAGCTGCTTACGCCGGGGAAGGCTTTTGCAATGCTGTCACCCTGTTTCCCCTCTGCCGCAGCCACGCGCACACGGTACATGTTGATGAAGCTGCTCACCAGGGCACCGTGCACCATAATCGGTTCCGCCTTTTGTGCGCGCAGAATGTTTAAAATGCGCAGGGTTTGCCCCAGCCTGCCGCGCACCAGGTTTTTCGTAATGTCAAAGGCGCTGGCCTCCAGGGATTTGATGGCCACGGCGTCCACATCCGCACGGGTTATGGCGCGCCCAGGCGCATAGGCGCAGAGTTTCTCCGTCTCGTTAAGCAGGAGATTCAGGTCATTCCCCACGCAGGCGATGAAGTACTCTGCCGTGGCATGATCTATGGTACAGCCGCGTTTTATAACGCCGCCCGCAATAATTTTTGTCAAGTCGTTCCCTGTTTTTTTGCCGCACTCCAAGACAGTGCCATGCTCGCAAAACAGGGTAAACAGTTCCGCCATTTTCTTGGTC
>JAVBPP010000048.1:0-36715 GCA_031549535.1 Oscillospiraceae bacterium | reverse complement strand
AAATTTTGCAAACCTGGCGGCACCAGCTTTCTTTCCCGCTGCGAATATCGTATAACAGTGCGGCGAAGGCAGAATCCCGCGTCATGACAAAGCGCCCGGTCATGCGGCCGATGAGATATTCTTTGACATCCAGCCACTTATGTACGCGCGCAAAAACCGCCGGCTCATTCTGTTCCACCCATTTGTATTTCCAGATCGGATCTTTCACGCTGGCGGCGAGTGCGCCGGTGTAATACAGGGAGGTCAACAGCGTGCGCACATTCGCGCCCGCAACCTGCAGGCCGTGCTCCAGCCCCCGCTTGTGCTGCTCCCGCGCGCGCTGATCCATATAGCTCATGGCGTTGCGCACCGCGTTGCCCTGTTCATCCACCAGCACAAGACCTTGCATCTGGGAGCAGAAGGAAATGCCGTCCAGCTCCTGCGGGGCGATGCCCGCCTCGGCGATGACCCGCTTTGTGGTGGCGCACATGGCGTCCCACCACTCCTGCGGAACCTGCTCGGCGCAGTCATCTTCAATATAAAGCCCGTAACCCTGCACAGCGGACTGCAGCAGGCGAATTTGCTCCTCTACGGCAAACAGGCAGGTTTTTACGCCCGTTGTTCCAATATCATAGGCTAAGATGTAAACCGGCTTATTCATGTTCATTTCCCCACTTTTGTTGTTCTAAAAATTCTGCCGCAGGCGCAAGGATGCGGCTATCCGCCAACTCCGCCTTTCCCCCGTCCATCAGTGCAGCCGTCTGTGGCTGCAAGGGCAGGCGGGCAAGTATCGGAACACCGCTCTCCTGCGAAAATGCGTCCAGCTTACTCTCGCCGAACAGGCTGTGCTTGGTATTGCAGTCCGGGCAAAGGAAATAGCTCATATTTTCTATAAGACCCAAAACCGGAATTTGCATTTGCCTTGCCATATGATAAGCCTTGCGCACAATCATAGCCACCAAATCCTGCGGGGTGGTGACGATGAAAATGCCGTCCAGCGGGAGGCGTTGAAACACGGTTAAGGGCACATCCCCCGTTCCGGGCGGCATGTCCACAAACAGATAGTCCAGCTCACCCCACACGACCTCCTGCCAAAACTGGCCGATGACGCCGGAGATAACGGGGCCGCGCCAAACCACAGGCAAATCCTCTTGCTCCAAAAGCAGGTTTACGCTCATGAGGCGGATGCCGGTCTTGCTCTCACGCGGGGCTAGGCCGCGCTCCTGCGCCACACAGCGGCCGCTTACACCGAACGCCTTGGGAATGGAGGGGCCTGTCACATCCGCGTCCAAAATGCCGCAGGCAAAACCCCGGCTTTGCATTTCACAGGCGAGCAGGCTTGTTACCGTGGATTTCCCCACGCCGCCCTTTCCGCTGACCACGCCGATGACGCGCTTTACATGGCTAAACGGGTTTTGGGGCAGGCGCAAATCCTCCGGCTGTTGTTTTTTGCTGCAGGCGGAGGAACAGGAAGCACAGTCCTGCGGATTGCAGGCATTTGTATTACAGGCGTTCGTATCACGTTCTGGCAAGTTCATCATCCTTTATCTTATAATCCATGTCACTAACATGCTGATTCCGTAGGCGAGCGGCTGATGTAAAAAGTAAATGGGCAGGGCCAGCCGCCCCAAAAGAGCAAGCGGGGGGATGCGGCTTTTATAAGCCCAATCCGGTGTGCGCAGCCTGCCCAAAAAGCTGCCCGCAAAAAAGAGGAACACAAAGGGGAACAGCGGGAAATAATCCGCGGAAGTAAAGGAATGCGTGTGAAAGCCCAGCGGCATAAGGAGGTCACTGCGATAGAGCCAAAGCGGATAAGCGCATTTCAACGGGCCGCCCAAACCAAACCAGCCCCGCTCTACGTTGCTGAACAACACAAACAGCAACAGGCAAGCAAAAAAGCCAAGATGTGGATTTAGTTTGTCCAGCAGCGGGCGCAGGCATGCAAACAGCAGCATGGAAACAGATAGCAAATGTAGAATGCCAAAGTAAATCTGTGCGCCGTTGATTTGCAGCAGCGGAAAAACATAGACAGTAAAGGCCGTGAAGCCGATAGAAACGGCAAGCAAAATTCCGCCGCGCCGGAAATTGCTGCGGGAAAAGCGAGAAGAAACACCGGAAATTACAATAAACACAGCGGCAAACAACGGCTGCAGCGGCTGAAAAAAATCAAATAAAACCCTGCCGATGGCAAAATGAAAAAAATGATCCAAAACAAAAAACAAGTGATAGAACACCATGCAAAACACAGCCAGGCCGCGCATTTCATCTACCAGAGGAATACGCGGGTTCCGCTCGATCTGTCTTTCAATTTGCAGCGTATCCCCCCCATTATTTCGGCAGTTTGGTAACCCTGCCCGCAAAATCCGCAACATAGACGGCATCCTCGCCCAGCGCCGCCGCGCCGAGGATGGGGGCGCCCACAAATTGCTCGCGCAACACGGTGCCATCCGCCCTGTTCAGTGTATAGACATACCCGTCCGATGCGCCGAAAATCAGGCGCCCCCCGTCGGCCACGATGCCGCTCTCCACCGTTTGTGCCTCCCCGCCCACATAGGGCGCGGTGAACGCCAGCGCTTTGCGCACCGGCCTGTTCCAAAGGATCTGTTTCGTCTGAAGGTCTATGGCAACCACGCCTTTTGTGGCGGTTGGCACATAGGCGACGCCATCCAAAAGCAGCGGCTGAGCGGAGGATGCAAAATTATGCTCTTTCAGCTGCGTTCTGTTGAGCAGATCTCCGCTTTTGCCATCGACAAAAAACAAGGCATCCGATTGGGGGATGAACAGACTGCCGTCCTCCAACACCGCCGGAGTCGTGTTGCGGAAGCTTAACCCGTCTGATCCATTTTTCCAAAGTTCTTTGCCTGTGTTTTTATCCAGCGCATACAGGGTGTTCCAGTTTGCGCCCACTATCAGGCTATCCCCGGCCAGCACAAATTCGCAGGCGCTGTTTTCGCAGTTTTGATGTTTATAGCGCCAACGTTCTTCTCCGTCCTGCACACGCAGCGCCGTTACATTGCCCGCTCCGCCCGTAAAAACGGTTTCGCCATCGCTGCAGATGCCAATAGCGGTCGCCAGCGTGGAGCTGATATCCACTTTCTTTTCCCAAACAAGAGCTCCGGTATCCGCCCGCAGGCAGGAGACGTTGCCGTCACAGTCCTGGGCAATGATGGTTCCGTCCACATGGAGCAGCTTATTTTTAACGGAATTCTTCGCTTGGTATTTCCAGACGATGCTGCCATCCGCTTCGTTCAGGCAGTACACGCCGCAGTCGCGGGGGAAGTCGTCATCTACCGTTGCGGTATAAACCCGGCCGCCTGCAAGCAAGCTGTCGCAGAACAGCACCTGGCCTTGCAGCTGTGTGCTCCATGTTTCGCCCTGCGGGGCTGCGGGTTTGATGAAGTCGTAGTAATGCATTTGGGTGGAAACCTTGCCCTCCGCATCCACAAAAATTTGCCTGGTGCCGCTGGCGGATTGGTCAATGCCGCCGCAGTCCGGGCGCGCCGTGCTGATGCTGAGCACGCCGCCTTCCTCGCGGACAACATTATAATGATAATGTCCGAACGCCCAGGAAATCAAGTTGTAAGCTTTCAAGTCAATGGTATGCCCGCCATAGGAAATAATAAAATCCTTGGGTGGGGCATCATGCATGAAAACGGCCAGCTTTTGCCCCGGCTCCATTTGCGCCAAATCGTTTTCCAGCCAGCGCCAGCGGTCATTTTTGCTGTATCCGGAAAGATAGTCCCCGTTTTGGAAGGGCAAAATCACATAGTGCACATCCCCCACGTCAAAGGAATACCAGACGGGGCCGTAAAGGCTTTCGTACAATTCCTCCCCATACTTGCCCTTTACATAGTCATGGTTGCCCATTACATAGCGTACCGTGCAGCCCATGGTGTCGTCATTCATATCCACAATATGCCGTTTGAGGCCGTCCTCATAACAAATATCTCCGGTGTGAACCAAAAAGGCCGGCTTCGTTTCCTTCACCAAGTCCTTCACCGCGTTCAGCCAGGGGCCGGTTCCGTCTTTTCCGATTTCCGTATCGGCTATCTGTAAATAGGAATGCGCTTTTTCCGCGGTTTCGGCGTTCCGTTCCAACACAAAGTCGTAGGACTCCGTCCCCTTTTCCGCCGAAATATAGTACGTTTCACTTGTATAACCCGCGGGAACCGTCACAGTGATGAAGCGGGTTTTCCGATAGCCCTTTAGGTGAAACTGCCCGTTTGCATCCGTCTTCACTACATTGCGTCCGTCCGTTACCCGAATATTTGGCAGCGGGACTAGGCCGTCCTGCTCAAGCACCCTTCCGTGGAACGGCCCCGGGTTGCTCACCGCAAAATAGAGGATGGTGCCCACCCCTGCACCCGCCACCGCTAACATAGCTGCGGCGCGTATCCATTTTTTATTCTTTTTCACACGAATCTCTCCCCGTTATTTTGAACGAAACCTGCGCAGCTCGGCGTCCAAGCGGCGGGTTATGTAGTTTTTCAAAAACTTGTATTTTCCCTTTTTCTCCGGCCAGCCGCGCTGGCGGGCGATGGCCTCCTCCTCCGGCTGAATCTGATAGCTGCAGGGGCGTTCCTCCAGGAGGTCAAACTGCGCGGTGGCACACATTGCCTGCGGTTCGCCGCGCGTTACAGTGGCGGCAAGGAGCACCAGATGCTCATCATAGGGCAGGCGGCAAACGGTTCCGCCGTCCAGTGGAAAGCTGTATTTGAAGAAATAGAGCTGCTTGGCCAAAACATCCTCTTTCCCCTTATGCGCGTGGGTGCTGTTCCAGGCGAGGACATCGGTTTTCACCCGTCCCGTTGCGCCGATGCTGTATAAATCCCAGGCGCCGATGGGCTCCTCACAGTCCTGCACACCAAACGTGTGAGCTGTTTCCCCAAGGGTGAGCGTGGCCTGTGTATCCCCACCGCAGGCGCAGGCCAGCAGATGGAGCGTTTGTGCCCCCTCCGGCAGCGAAACCGTCTGCCCCATGCACAGCGTTGCATTGGGGCGATTCTCTTCTTTTTCCCCGGTTTCAAAGCAGACACCACCGCTTTCTATGCGCTGCGGCACCAGCTCCGTGGGCACAGCAAAGCCGTTTGGCATTTCGCCGTCCTCCCGCTTATCGTTTGCAGAGAAAATATCCAAATTGTTCGGCAGCGTGACAGGCGCATAATCAAAACCACCCAAAAAGTGCGTCGGCTCCACTGTCAGCGCAAAGCTGCGCAGGTCATAGGGGCTGAGGTCGAACAGCAGTGCACCATCCTGCAGCGTAAACTGCGTACCCTCCTTTTCCTCCTCAGAACCATAGACCTCGCGCACGGCGGTAATGGGGCTATTCAGCGCAAAACGCACGCCCTGTTTTGCCTCGCCCACTCCCTCGTTAAAGCGGACGATGAGCTCCTGCGTATCCTGCGCCAGCTTCAGCGCGCGCACCAGAACCGTGTCGTCCGAGCACTGCGCAAGGGAATAGCTGGTGCCCAGCTCACCCGCCTGTTTTGGTATTACAAAGGCGCTCAAGGGCTGGTGAAAGCAGTTGGCCTGCTGCTGCGTGCCGTTTTTCCAGCCGCCGTTGTGGCCATAAATGCCGAAGGCGTAGCGGTTACGGCCAAAATCCATGAGATGCTGTCCATCGTGATAGCTGGCGCGGGGGCTGTGTATCCCCGTCAGGCGCAGGGTGTTGTCGTCCGGCTTATCCCAGCCCACCTTGCTGTCGCTGAACACGGAAACGCCGAAAAAGCCGGAGGGCTCCGTAATATCCGCCCACATCTGCGCCGGAACCTCATAAAGCCTTTCATGGCTGTTGCCGCGCTGTATTACGCCAAGACCAAGGTCATAGCTCGCCTGCTCATTATGCGCGGCGAGCGGAAACTCCGTTTTCAGCAGGGTGCGCAGGCTCCGCCATTCAATCTCATTCTCCACACGCAGCACACTGCCGAACGCATCCAACGAGAGGGTCTGCATAAAATAAGACGCCCCTTCGCTGCGCATAATGCGCAGGGAGACCCGCGCCGGGCCGTTTTCATGCACTGTAATCTGCGGTTTTGCCGCATAGCTGCGCGGGGGAGCCATCACTTCGTTATAATCCAGCTCCCAGGCCGGGTAGTTGGGATAGCCGTCGTAGGCATGCAGCGCCATACGAATCGGTGCATCCAGTAACTCGCAGCAAAGTTCGCGGTCATAAATACCGGCGATATCTCCGTTTTCATCTATTGACACAATATACTTTTCGTTTTCCATGCGGTCTTTGCTGATGAACAAAGAAGTATCCATTTCGCAGGGAGTCTCACTCTCCTGCACATCATACACCGCCCAGCCGAAAGCGGGGACACGGCTGCAGAACGCGATTTGCGCAATGCCGTCCTCCACACGATTCAACTGCGCGGGCACCAGCGCACCCGCCGCGTCATACACCCGCACAGCCTTGCAGCCCTCAGAAAGGCGCAGCGAGGCACTCACGGTTTCGGCACGGTCAAACTGCAGGGGATTGTTCACCAAAAGCGCCTGCCCCTGCACAAAGGAGCTGTCCATCCCTCTCCCCACACAGGCGGCGGAAAAGCGGTATTCCTCCGCAAGCTGGTTGAGCGAGAGCATATAGTCGTTCCAATTGCGCTGATAGCAGCACACCAGAGAGGTGCCGGGAATATCATCGTGAAACTGGTGGGCGATGACGCGCTTCCAGCAGGTGTCGAGCACCTGCCTTGGGTAGCTGCGCGCGCCCAGCAAATGTGCGGCAACGCTTGCCTGCTCCGTTGCGGCAGCAAGCTGCTCCGCCCTGCGGTTCCAGCGTTTGCTCAGGGCGCGGGAGGTGTAGCCGCCCACAGCGTGGTCCGTCATTACCAGCTCGTTTTCCCATACAGGCAGTTTTTCCTGCACTTGCTGCGGAAGCTGCTGCATATCGCGGAACACATCATCGCTGCCGGCGCAGAGCACCTCCACGCGCTTCGTCTCATTCTGCGCGAGCTCTCGCATAACCACCTGTACACTTGGCTCCTTTGGTGCGCCGCCGCGGTCCCCCACACCGTGCAGCACAAACGTGAATGGCAGGTCATATTTTCGAACATTTTCATTGAGTTTTAAATGCACACTGTGTCTGCGCACACGTTTGAGCGAGGCGGCGTAATTCCGCGCATCCAGCGAGGCATAAATCCGCTCGCCGTTTGGCCCGCGCCACACACCCAGGTCAAATGGAATGCCGTAGGCGCAGCTCCAACAGACCTTTTGCGTGGTGAAGCCCAGCAAGTTGCAGTGCGCGGCAATGGAGGGCAGTGCCCAGCCGAAGCCGAAGCAATCCGGCAGATAGATATCGCGGCTGCGCTTGCCGAAGGTTTTATCGAAATACCCGTTGCCGTAGAGGACGTTGCGAATGAGAGCCTCCGGCGAGGGAATATTGACATCTCCGTTTTCATAGGAGCTACCCGCAACGCGCCAGCTGCCCTGCTCCACATACTTTCGCACCAGGGCAAAGCCCTCGGGATCATATTCCTCCATGAGCTCATAGCGGTAGGCACCCTCAAAATTAAACACATAGTCCGGATAAGTCTCAAACAACTTCACATTGTCATAAATTGTCCGGGGCAGATACTCCCGCAGTGTTGTTTCCAGGTCCCAGTTCCAGGAGGTGTCCAAATGGGCGGTAGCAACTGTGTAAATTCGTTTTTTCATAGGCAGCTTCCTCTCGCAGATCTAATTTTTGTGATGCCCGCTCACTATTTATACACAATTTTTGTATAACAAAACCATTTACGCACCCCTCCCCGCAGCGTGCCCGGTAAAGAGAATAAAACGCTTCGTAATACCCAAAAACAGGGAAATGGGGGGCTGTGAAGAAAAAAAGCGGGGGTTTTAAGGGGTTTTCCACATTTTCCACAGGGTTTTCCACAGAAAGGTGGACAAGACTTAAATATACACACGGTATAATTTACGCGTTTCGTCGAAATAAGACGGAAACAGTCGAGATACGTCGCTGTCACACAACTGCAAAAAAATATACATTCTCATACTTAATTGGAATATTTTACGCCTATCCGCAAACGCTAAACAAACAGAGCACAAAACTTCTATCGGCTTGTGAAAGGATGGTCATAACCATGATAAAGGGCGTAAACCGACAGGTTGTGGAAATCACGCAAACGCAGTGTGAATACTTCGAGCGCGTCTTGTTCTTTATAAAACCCGAGTTTTCGGCCACAAGCGAGGGGACACTAAAAGAACGAGCGGGGTTAATTGCCAACAGCGCGGGGATTCCGCCCGTCTCCCTGCTTCGCCGAAACAAACTGCTTCGCATCGGGCAGTTCGCCCTCGCCGGAGCGGCGGGTGCCGCCGTGAGCGCGGCCGCCACCGCCCTGCTGCTTATGTAGAAATCACCGTTAAGCGGCCCCAGTCAAACAGTTCACCGGGGTCATTTTTACGCGCGGTGTACTCGTCGTGCCCCAGAATGTGCTGCCGATCCGCCGTTATGCCTGGGTTGCGCTCTAAAATATCTGCCAGTAGGCGGTCAAGCGCCAGATACTGTGCAGTCGTAAAACCGACATCCTCCTTGCGCAGCGCATCATATTGCTGCGCAGTTAGGTACTTCGCCATATCCTGCTGTGAGCCGATGGCAAGCAGCTCTATGCCGATGGCATATTGGTTCATGCGGTTGGTGTAACGGCTGTCGCCCTGCCATTCCCCCTTGCCCGCGTGCCAGGCGGCGCGGTTCTCGGGCACCAGGGCGTAAATCATTCCGTTCCGGTCAATCACATAATGCGCCGAGGTTTGGGATTGCGCAAAAATGGTGGCAAGCGCCGCCCAGTCATAGGGCTTTTGCGCGTTTATCCCCACTGCGCTCATAAAGTGTAGCATTACATGACTGACAGTTTCCTCCCGCTCGGAGGAGGCAGTTTGCACAAAACCCGCAGGCAATTGTTCCGGCGCGGGCCGTGCCAAAGGAGAAACCGGCTCCGCCCAACGCAGCGTTGTTTGCGGGGGGTATTGTGTTTCCCCCGTAACGCGTGGCGGCTCGGGCTTTTTTTGACAGGAGGCTACTGACAGGCACAGTAGCAGTGCCAGCAATCCGCAACCATAACGCAAGGAACTCCCTCCTTTTTATGCCTCCATTTTTTGGGCGTGTGCACAAAGCTCCCTCAAGCAGCAGCTCGCACACTGCGGGCGGCGGGCGATACAGACCGCACGGCCGTGCAGCACACAGCGGTGGCAAAAATCGTTGCTCTCCTCCGGCGGCAAAAGCGCCTTGAGCGCCAACTCCACCTTCAGCGGATCCTTGGAGGAAACGAAGCCCAGCAGATTGCTGATGCGAATGAGGTGGGTATCCGCCACAACGGCAGGCTTTCCGTAGATATCCCCCATAATTAGGTTCGCTGTCTTTCTGCCTACACCGGGCAGGCGAATGAGCTGTTCGATGCTATTGGGTACAATGCCGCCGAACTCCGCTCTTAACATGCACGCCATTGCGATGATATCCTTCGCTTTGGTATGGTAAAATCCGCAGGGGCGCACAATGGCCTCAATGTCGGAAAGCTCCGCCGCGCAAAAGGCATCCAAATCCGGATAGGCTGCAAAAAGTGCCGGAGTTACCAAATTCACGCGGGCGTCCGTACACTGCGCGGAAAGACGCGTTGCAATCAGCAGCTGAAGGGGATCTGCTGCCTCCAGAGAGCAGAGGGCATCCGGGTATTCCGCCCGCAGCAGCGCAACCGCTCGCAGTGCTTTTGCCTGTATGCTTTGCATCGTTCACACAATCCTTCTATATGTTTGCAATAGTATAGCAAAAATCAGACAAAAATGCAAAGAATCCAAAGAATCCAAAGAAAAAACACAAAAAGAATTGAATCATACAACGGAGAGGAGTATAATAGTTTTCATTTGAAACTATGATTGCTAAGGGAGGGCTCTGCAATGGGTTCTACAACGCCAATTATCTGCAACGGCTGCGGGAAAGCGCTGATGGAGGACGAGGACATCGTAACCTGCCCGGACTGCGGCACACCGCAGCATCGGGACTGCTGGACACAGGGCGGCATGTGTGTCAGCGCGGCGAAGCACGCCTCCGGTTTTGTTTGGTCCGCTCCGCAGCGGCAAGACGCGCCACAGCCGGAAGCTCCCTATGCGGGCCAGCCGCAAGTAGCCGGGCAGCAAACACAGGGCGCAGCGGTTTACTGCCGCTATTGTTCCTGCATGAACGAGCCAAACACCCTGTTCTGCACACGCTGTGGTCGCTCCCTGCTCCCGCCGCAGGACAACAGCTGGACGGTGCCTCCCCCCATCTCCTTTTCGTATGAAGCCAATATTCAGCCCGATGAGCTGCTGGACGGTGTTGCCATGCGGGATATCGCCACGCTGGTGAAGGCCAACGCTCCGGACTATGTGGGCAAGTTTCGCAGCATGGCCAAACGGCGCAGCAAGCTTTCCTGGAACTGGTGCGCGTTTTTGTTTGGTTCCCTTTGGGCGTTGTATCGCAAACTTTACGCGGCCACGGCTCTTTTTTTTCTCGTGAGTGCGCTTTACTCCGTTGCCACCGCTTTTTATACGCAGCCCCTGTTGCAGCAGGTAACAGACCTTGCCAACCCCATGTTGCAAGGCGGCACATTCAACCCGTATGACCCGTCCCTTATGAATGGACTGACGGATATCTATGCGAAGCTAATTCCCATTTACTTGGGCAATTTTGCACTTTCTGCTCTGTTCGGTATGTTTGCCAATTATTTTTATAAGCGCAAGCTCGTAAAAACCGTCTCCGCGCTGCGGCAGGGCAGTACGGACGAAGCAAGTTTTTATACGGGTACGCTTACACGCGGCGGTGTTTCCTTTGCCTCGCTGGTTGTCGGAACAATCTGTGTGTTTGCTGCAAACCAGGTGGTTGCACACTTGATTATATGGATATTTCAATAAATAATTTTTTGGAAAGATGAGGAAGACAGGTATGAAAATTCGCAAGGCAATGATTCCCGCTGCGGGGCTTGGCACCCGCGTTTTGCCCGCATCCAAGGCTGTTCCCAAAGAGATGCTGAACATCGTGGATAAACCCGCGATTCAATACATCGTGGAGGAGGCTGTTGCGGCTGGTATTGAGGATATTTTAATTATCACCAACCGCGGCAAGGGTGTGATTGAGGACCATTTTGACCATGCGTTTGAGCTGGAAAAGGGGCTGGAGGGCAACCCGAATAAGGCGGAAATTTTAGAGCAGGTCAAAGCCGTTGCCAACCTTGCGAATGTGTATTTTATCCGTCAGAAAGTCACCAAGGGGCTCGGCCACGCCATTCTCAGCGGGCGTTCCTTCATCGGGGATGAGCCTTTTGCGGTGCTCTACGGCGATGATGTTATTATCGGAGAAGACCCCGCGGTCGGCCAGCTTTGCCGTGCTTATGAAACATATGGAAAGGGTGTCGTAGGCGTAAATGAAGTGACACGCGAGCAGATTCAACTGTATTGCACACTGGATGTCACCACACTGCCGAACGAAACCCGCCTCATGAACTGCCATAAAATTATTGAAAAACCCAAGCCGGAGCAAATCCTCTCCCTCTACGCCATCCTCGGGCGCGTGGTGCTGCCCGGAAAGGTGTTTGATATGCTGGAGAGCGGTCTAAACAACACCCCCGCCGGGCAGGAATTATACCTAACCGATGTGATGAGCGAGCTGGGCGCGGCCGGCGAGCTGCTTGCCTGCAATTTTACCGGCACACGCTACGACATGGGCAACAAGCTGGGCATTATGCAGGCTAACTGCGAAACCGCCCTGCGCCACCCCGAAATCGGCGAGAGCTTCCGCGCTTATTTAAAGGCGCTGGCGCAGACGCTGTAATATATCATACTGAAAACCCGCCGCAGTCCTTTTGGGGATGCGGCGGGTTCTATTGTGTGCGAATCCTATCAATTCCCCACCCGATGATGAATCGGCGCGGTATCCGGGGTGATTGCCGCAAAGCGGTAGCCCTTGCCTTTTAAAAATGCGATGACATCCGGCAGGGCGGTTACGGTTGTGGTTTTGGCGTAGGAATCGTGCATGAGAACAATCAGTTCGCCTTGACTGCCGACATTGCTTTTTACATTGCGCAGGAGCTTTTCCGCGCTGACAACTTCATCATCCGCATCCCCGTTGGAGCAGTTCCAGTCATAGTATTGATAGCCCTTTTCCTGCACCTGCTGCGTTAAGCGGGTCATGATTCCCTTATTGTATCTGCGGCTTACGGTGTTGCTCGCGCCCCCGGGAAAACGGATAATTTTGCTGATAACGCCGGTCTGCTGTTCCACCAAATCACTGATGCGCTGCAAATCCGTAAAGTAGGCGTCCTCGTTTTGGTAGATTTTACTGTATTCATGCGCGTAGCAATGCAGGGCTATCGTGTGCCCCTGCGCAACAATGTCCTTCATATAGGCATGGTCGCTTTGGCCGATGACAAAAAATGTGGCTTTAATGTTCTCATCCTTTAAAATTTTTAAAATCTTGGGGGTGTTTTTACTGGGGCCGTCGTCAAAAGTGAGGTAGCAGACCTTGTCCTGCTTGCCTGTTGTGCCCTTTTCGCTTGCGGAGGGGGCCTTTGTTGCCGGCCGGCTGGTCGTCGTTTGCCGTTTGGTCGTTGTTTGGAATATGGTGGTTGGCTCGGTTGTTGGCCCTGTGCTTGAGCCGCCCTGTGTGCTTGACTGCGTGGTGACACCCGGCTTTTCGCCGCAGGAGGCAAGCGCAAGCGGCAGCGAAAGGCACAGCACTGCGGCCAGAATGCCTCTGATGCTTCGATTCATCGTTATCTCCCCCATTTTATTATGACAGCACCTTTCCCATGCCCGCCTCCCGCACGGTTAGCGTGAGCTCGTTGAACGAAAGGCTGCCGGAGCTGTAATCAATGGTATAGCGAAAGCTAAGCTGTCCGCCGTCCATCTGCATACTGGACTGAATGGCCTTGGCAAATATACCCATCTGGATGCTGCCGTAAGGCGTTTCATAAAACACATGGTGGCGCTTGTCCCGCTCCAGAACCATATGGGTGGTGTAAGGCCCCTCGCGCGTCATGGTGATGCGCATATCCCCCTCCACAGCCAAGGTTGTAACGCATTCGCGCAGTTCCTCGTCCGTTTCGGTGTAACGCAGGCTGTAAGCCTCTCCGCAGCCCTCCAGCTCACCCGTGGTGGTCAACTCGGAATAGGACGGCTCCCCGTCCACAATGTGCTTGTCCTCTATATGTACAATCACCTGTTTTTTGTAGTTTGTCTCCATTCTTACTTCTCCATTGCCAGGCATAACAGCCGATCAATCAATTGCGCGTAAGGGATACCCGCCGCGTCAAACAGCTTGAGATACATGCTGATGGACGTAAAGCCCGGGACGGTGTTCAGCTCGTTGATGAGCAGCGCATTATCGCCCCGGCGGACGAAAAAGTCCACCCGTGCGAGCCCCGCGCAACCCATAGCATGGTAAATGCCGATTGCTTTTTCGCGGATTTGCTCCTGCAGCTCTGTTGCGAAGCGCGCCGGGATATACAGCTCGCTTTTGTTGTCAATATACTTTGCGGCATAGTCGTAAAACTCGTTGCTGGGCGCAACCTCGCCTACAACGGAGGCAATCGGCTGTTCATTGCCCAGCACAGCGCACTCTGCTTCTATGCCGTCAATGCCCTCTTCCAGAAGTGCTTTACCGTCATGCAAAAAGGCCTCTTCCACCGCAGCGCGCAACGCATCGAACGCCTTGACCTTGGTTACGCCCACGGAGGAACCCGCGTTGGCAGGCTTAACAAACAGGGGAAAGCCAAGGTAATCCGCCGCCTCCCGCAGCAGAGCGTGCGCATTCTGCACAAATTCATGGCGGGTAAAGGCGCGCCACTTGGCCTGGGCAAACCCGCAGGAATCCATCACCATATTAGTTACGGCCTTATCCATGCACATGGCGCTGGAGAGCAGGTCACAGCCGACAAAGGGGATACCCGCCATGGTCAATAAGCCCTGCATGGTGCCATCCTCGCCGTTTTTCCCGTGGAGTACGGGGAAGCAGACATCCACACGCCGAAGCTCCGCCTTACCCTCCCGCAGCAGCAAAATACCATGGTGCTCCGTATCAGGGGAAAGAATCGCCGGGGTGAGGCAATTCGTCTGCTTCAGCCAATTATCCTCCGGCAGAAGGGCGGGGTCGCCCGTATAGTAAAACCAGCCCCCCTGCTTGGTGATACCCACTAAAACTGGTTCATATTTTGTGCGATCCAGCGCGGCAATCACCGAGCTGGCCGACAAAAGCGAAACATCATGCTCGTTAGACGCGCCGCCGAATAAAATCAAAACCTGCTTCATTCCATGTTCTCCCAAATTATGTGAAATATTGTGTGTATGCTGTATAACCGTCCGAGTGGAACCCTGCTTTTTGATACAGACGGTGCACATGCTCCTGCTTGCGCGAGGTGATGAGCATGCATTTGTAGCAGCCCGCCTCCCGCGCGAGGGCTGCCGCCTGCCGCAGCAGTGCCGCCGCCCAACCCCGGCCGCCATAGTCTGCGTCAGTCACCACATGTTCCACCACCGCATAGGGGCGAAGGCCGTGGGTCAGGCTGTCAATTACAGTGATACTCAGGCAGGAAACGGCGCGGCCGTCCTCCTCACCCACGAGCACATGCATATGCTCCCGGTTCAGCATGTCATCCAGAACCTGTTTTGCCTGCGCAATATCCTGCGGGGCATCGTCCCCGGATAAATAGGCATATAGGCGCAGTAAATCCGGGGCATCCGCAACGCGCGCTCTTCGAATCATATGTTCCATTTCATCACCTTAACTCTAAGACGGTTTGCCCAGCATGATATGCCGGGCTCGTGCGTTTTATGCGTGGATGTGTGAAGTTGCGCACCATCTCCTGCAGGCTCTGCCCCCTGTTGTATCCATGTATCACGACCACCCGCGCCGTCTGCGGCGGGGCATGCTCCAACAGGGCTTGCAAACGCTGCCGTGCCTGAGACACATTTAGGCCGTGCAGGTCAACATAGAGCACATCCTTATCCTGCCAAACCTTCATGGGTTTTCCTCTTGCTCCGTTTTGGGGCGGGACACCAGCAGATTGACGCCCAGGGAAACCCCAATGCCGACTGCCGTGTCCAAAATGCGGTTGATGGCATAAAGATAGGGGGAGGACTCTGTAAGGGTGATCATTAGAATTAAAAAGGTTACAAGCGCAATCGGGACGGAAAGCTTGTGTTTAAACAGCAGACAGGTTTGAATCACCAAAACCATGCCGGCCACAACAAAAATTAAATTGAGCCTGCGCTGTAGGATGCTGTTATCCAACCAAAGAAAAAGCAGACCATATGCGCCGCCGATGGCCGTACCTAAAATGCGGCTGTTGCCCAGCGTTAAGGAGTTGCCCACCGTGGGCTGCATGGCAATCACTGCGGCGATGCAGGCAAAAATGGGGTTTGGCCGTTCCAAAAAAAAGCGCAGCGCTTGGAACAAAATATCGTTCCGCTCCGGAATAAAGCGCACACACCAGGTCAAGCCCTGAAACAGCAGAACGCAAATCGCCACTGCCAACGCCGTTTTCACAGTGCGCATGCCCACGCGCGGCAGCCCAAGCCGTTCCATTGCGCTTCCCCTTTGCAAAAAATAATTTGAATTATTTGAATCATTAGTATAGTCGAATTTAGGTGAAAAGTAAAGAATATGCAGATGGGAATTTCTTGTTTTATCACCGTTTTATCATATGCGCTGCACAGGGAGTTAGAGACAGTCCATTGCAAACGCATGCAGCTGCAATAAGGAACTCTACTCCAACAGCTGTTCCAGCAACCTCGCTGCCTGCTCCACCAGCTGCGCACAGGGAGTTTTGCCTACGCGCAGCTCCCGGCAATCCAGTGCGCCGCAATCTGTGCGAAAGCGGCGCATAAAATCCGTTGTTTTGACGTTGCAAAGGCGCTTATCCTCACCAAAGGCGAGGCCCAGCACCAAAACGGCTCCGGCGGCGGCTCCGCATAAGGCTCCGGCGTGAAAGCCCGCGCCATAGCCCGCCGTCATGCGCAAAGCCTCCTGCGGCGGGATGCCGTAATCCGGGGCATAGGCCGCCGCAACGGCCTGCGCGCAGTTCATCCCATCCGCGTGCCCTTGTAATGCCGCCGTCACTCTGCTCTCCCTCATGCCATTAAGCTCCTAATGATACGTTCACATTGCTCCTGGTTCATAATTTTCGGGACAGGGTATAGGGGATTCCCCTCCCGCAAAGCGCGGGAAGCGATGGTTGGGATATCCTTCTCCTGAATCATGTCAAATTTCTCGGGTATGCCCATGCGCTTGTTCATGGCGCGAATCTGTGCGATAAACGCCTGTGCCTTCCCCGCATCGCTCACATCCAGGCTCTGGATGCCCGCACAATCACAAAGTTTAGCGAGCTTTTTGTGGGCACTTTCGCCGAAAAAGTCCAGCACATAGGGCAGGATAACCGCATTGGCCAAGCCGTGCGGCACATTGTAATACCCGCCCAGATTATGCGCAATGGCGTGGACATAGCCAACATAGGCACGGGTAAACGCAAGCCCCGCATAGTGGGAGGCCAGAAGCATCTGTTCCCGCGCGAGGAGGTTGCCGCCATCCTCATAGGCTGTCTCCAGATTGGCGAAAATCAGCTTTGTCGCTTTTTCGGCGTAGTCAATGGTGCCCGCGGTGTTGCTGCGGCCGATATAGGCCTCCACCGCGTGGGTGAGGGCATCCATGCCCGTGGTAGAGGTGATATGCTTGGGCAGACCCGTTGTCAGCTCCGGGTCAAGCACAGCGTAATCCGGGCGCAGCTTTGGGTCGTTGATGGCGTATTTTTCATGGGTTTTGGCGTCCGTCACCACGGCGGCAATGGTGCACTCCGAGCCGGTGCCCGCCGTAGTCGGAACAGCGTAAAAGGGCGGCGTTTTTTTCAGCACCTTCAGCACACCGCGCATGCTTTGCACGGGCTTGTTCGGGCGGGCAATCCGCGCGCCCGCGGCCTTGGCGCAGTCCATGGGTGAGCCGCCGCCAAAGGCAATGATGGCCTGGCAGGCATTTTCTGCATACAGCGCACGCGCGGCCTCCACGTTATCAATGGTGGGGTTTGCCTGCGTATCGGCATACAATACAGTCTCTACCCCGCTATCCTGCAGCTGCGCAAGCATGCCGTTCAGCAGACCAAGCTTCATCAGCCCCGGGTCGGTGACCACCAATACCTTTTTGATGCCGTGAGAGGCAATTAGGGCGGGCAGCTCCTTGGCGCAGCCCGCTCCGGTGAGCAGTTTCGGCGGCGTCCAATCCAAAAACAGCACCGCAACGCGGAACAGCTGCTGATAGATGCGGTAATAAGCGTGTAACAGATTCATCATGTTCTATCTCCTCTCTATTCTTCGCGGGTTAAAATCCGCACCCAGCGGAAACGATTGACTTTTACAACGGCGACAAAGCACTTTAAGATTTGATCCGCCTTTAGGCAGATAAACGTTGCCAAAACCGGCCAATGGAACACAAAAGCGGAGAGGACAGAGAGCGGCAAAATGATGCCCCACATAAAAATCAGGTCGTTGAACAGCACAAACTTCGTATCCCCGCCGCCGGAGACAATGCCGGTTAAAACCGCCATTTGATAGGCTGTGCCAATCACTGTAACGCAGAGCACTAAAATAAACTGCCGCGCAAGCGCATCCGTTTCGGGGGAAGCGCGGTAAATGCTCACGATGCCGTCCCGGCTGAGAAAGAGTAGGGCACTGGTAAAAAGGCCGATGCCCAAAAACAGCAGCTGCAGCGTCCTTGCCATGCGTTTTACCCGCTGCAGGTTCCCTTCGCCCACGGCCTTGCCCACCAAAACCCCGGCGGAACTGGCACCCGCGTAACATACGACCGTCACTACCTGAAACAGCGTTGCCGCTATGGCGTTGGCTGCAATAGCCGTGGCACCCAGATGCCCGAGGATGGCGCTTTGAATACTCATGGCAACCCCCCAGGAGAGGGCGGAGAGCATAAGTGGCAGGCCGGTGCGAAAATAATCCCGCAGATAGCTTTTTTCCGGCAGGCCGTAATGCTTGCCGCGCAGTTTAAGCTTTTTATCCAGCACACGCACATAAAACATCGTGATGCAAAGCTCCAATATCCGCGCAATGAGCGTGGCATAGGCCGCGCCGCGCACGCCCAGCTCCGGAAATCCAAAATGGCCGTAAATCAACGCATAGTTCAGACCGATGTTGACAAATAAGGTGGAGAGCGAAACCCAAAAACCAATGCGTACGGTTTCTACGCTGCGCAAAATCGCAAAATAAAGATTTGTGAGCATAAACACCGGGTAGGAAAAGGCCATGATTTTCATATAGGCCGCGCCCTGCGCAATCACCGCCGCCTCATTGGTGAGCAGCCCCAAAACGCCCCGGGGCGCGCAAAACACAACAATGCCCATCACAAGGCTGATGGCCATGCCAAACCAAAAAATTACGCTGAACACCCGGCGGATTGGCTGGGTTTGCCGTTTGCCCCAATATTGGGAGGCGATTACAATCGCGCCCGCACCGATGCCAATGGTGATTTGCTGGAGCAAAAACTGAATCTGGTTCGCCATGGCAACGCCGCTCATGGAGATTTCGCTGTATGTACCGAGCATCATATTATCCGCCAGATTCACACCGAAGGAGATCAGATTTTGCAGCGCAATGGTCAGCGTAAGCGTAAAAAACGAACGGTAAAACTGCTTTTCTTTTATTAACAAGGCGTTACTCTCCCCACTCCAATTCCATATCCAGGCGCGTTACACCGCTTGTATCCAGCTTGCGCAAATGCGGCTCAAAAAACAGCCCCGGCGCACGGCCGGAGGGATATAACTCCAGCAGAGGCACCATCACAAACGCACGTTCCAAAATACGCGGGTGGGGCAGGGTCAGCTCAAAGCTATCGTTATGCACGGTTTCATACAGCAGCAGGTCCAAATCCAGTGGGCGGGGCCCGTTTGCCAACGTGCGTTCCCGCCCCGCCGCCGCCTCAAGGCCAAGGCAGGCTCCCAGCAACACATAGGGGGAGAGCCCGGTTTCCAGCATCAGGCAGGCGTTGTAAAAATCCGGCTGCTCCGCATAGCCCTGCGGTTTGGTGAGGTAGAGATGCGAGGCCTGCAGCAGTTTGGTGGTCGGCAGCCTTGCCAGCTGCGTTGCCGCTGTGTTTAGTTGTTCCGGGCTGTTGCCCAAATTGCTGCCCATGCCAAGGACTGCGATGTTTCCCATTGTGGTATTAACCCCTTTTTCGCGTTATCGTTATGCCGACCGAGCCAAACTTTGCCTGGATGGGCGCATCCGGCTTTTTGAGTGTAACGGTCAATTCCCGTATCTGCGGATACTGCGCAAACAGCGCCGCACACACCCGCGTTGCCGCTTTCTCCAGCAGGGCATAGCTTTCACTGCAGAACACGGCGCGGACGGTTTTAATCATTTGCGCATAGCTGACTGTATCCAGCAGCAAATCACTTTCGCCAGCCTCCTTGAGGGAAAGCCCCGCACTGATATCCAGCAGAAAAATCTGCCCGTGTTCCCGCTCCTCCGGGTTGACCCCGTGGTAGGCAAACAGCTCCAGTTCGTTGATATGAATTTGATCCATGCGCTCACGTCCTATATAGTTTGTCCGCCAGCCTTGCGCCGGCTGCGGCCGCTTCCACCGCGTGGACGCGCAGAAAATCCGCTCCCCCCGCAATGGCCGCTGTGTGGGCGGCAACGCCTGCCGCATCCAGTGCCTGGATGGCTTCCCCGGCGACACCGCGCAGCATACGCTTGCGGGAAACACCAACCAAGAGCGCAGAACCTTGCGCTTTCAGTGAGGGCAAGCCCCGCAGCAGCGCGTAATTATCCTCCATGCTTTTGCCAAACCCGAAACCGGGGTCAAAGCACAACTGCTCCGGCGCTATCCCAAGCCCCTGCGCGAAGGCGCTTGCCCGCGTAAAAAAAGCAGCCACCGCGGCAATGACACCCTTCGGATAGGAAGGCTCTGCACGCGCTCCGCCGGCGTTATGCGTCAAAACCCAGCCCGCTCCGCTCCGGCGAATCAAAGCTGCCATCTCGGGGTTCGCCCCTCCGCTTACGTCGTTGATGATGCTCGCCCCATGCGCGAGGGCATAGGAAGCAAGCTCGGGATAAAAGGTATCCACCGAGATTGGAATGCGAATTTCTCCTTGCAGCCTGTCCAGCACCGGGGCTAGGCGCGCCAGCTCTTCTTGTGCGTTGATTTGCTCCGCCCCCGGGCGCGTGGACTGGGCACCGATATCTAAAATGTCCGCGCCCTGCGCCTGTATCTCTTTCGCCCGCGCAAGGGCCCGCTCCGGCGCAACAAATTGTCCGCCGTCCGAAAAAGAATCCGGCGTAACATTTAGTATGCCCATGATATAGCTTCTCTCGCCAAGAGGAAAGGCAAAGCCCCGGCCTTTAAAATAGTTCATACTTATCCTCGTATCAGCGACATAACCTCCGCGCGGGTGCGTGCGTCGCTGCGCATCAGGCCGCGCAGGGCGGAGGTTTGGGTTTGCGCCCCGGAAGCCCTCGCGCCGCGCATGGTCATGCAAAGATGCTCCGCCTCAATCACAACCGCCACGCCGCGCGGATGAAGAGAATCGTTTAAAAAGTCGGCAATCTGTGCTGTCAGCCGTTCCTGCAGTTGGGGGCGGCGGGCAAAGCTATCCACAATACGCGCCAGCTTCGAAAGGCCGATAATTGTGCCGTTTTGGGGAATGTAAGCGATATGCGCCCTGCCCAGGAACGGGAGCAGATGATGCTCGCACATGGAATAAAGCGGGATATCCCGCACCAAAACAATTTCCTCATTCCCTTGTTCTGTAAACAGCTTTAGGTGCTCGGCCGGGTCGCTTTCCAACCCGCGGAACACCTCCTCGTACATTTTTGCCACCCGGCGCGGCGTCTCCCGTAGTCCCTCGCGCTCGGGGTCTTCCCCGATGGCGAGCAACAGTTCCGTTACCGCCCGTTCCATTCTCTCCCTATCCACGTATTACTCCTCATCTTCAAAAAATACAATTAAATTCAGCACTTGTTTGCGATGATCCTCCATTTTGATGGCTTTGTTTGACGCAATCTTTTTGTTGGCGGATAAATTTGCGTTGGCCAGCATGCGGTATACCTGCTCCTGCGGGAACAGGCCGTTTACCGCGCGGTCAAACACTGTGGCGGAGGAGAAGCGAATCTCCAAGTTGTTTCCCCCTTGGTTGATGCGCTCCACGAGCTTCTTCGTCATGGCGCTGCGGACGGCCGCGTTATAATCCGTGAAATACAAGCCCATTTTACGATAGTAGCCCGCCGCCGTAGCGCTGCAGTCGTTATCTGAATTGAAACCGCTGTGATCCGCAGAGATTTCCTTATCCGTCAAATTAAAATATAGGTAGCGCTTTTGCTCCCCCTCACCCTTGGATATCGGGTCGTCCCAGGTGATATCCAAATGGTAGTAATTCTTATCAATGTAAACGATGTTCCACATGTGGTTTTCCGGCTGCCCTGCGTCATTCGTTCCGATGCCGCTGATGAGGTAGCAGGGAAGTCCGGCGGCATCCATGAGCAGCTTCATTGCGCGGGCGTAGCCTTCACAGGCGGCCTTTTTGTTCACCAGTGCACCATAGGGCGTTCCTTCATCCTCCGCCCCAGTGAGGGAATAGCTGCAGTTATCCACAATCGCATCGTGAAAATACAGTTCCTTTTCAAAATCGCCCCAGCCGGGCTTTACGCCGGCCTGAATTTTTTGAACCGCCTGCTTGAGTTCGTTGCTGCGCCTGTCATATTCCTCCTTGCCGTAACGGTAGCTGCAAATGAAATAAGCCTTGACACCCGTCACCTCAATTCGGCTCTCCGTGCCCATCATCAGCAGATGCGGGTTGTCGTAATTCACCGCCTCGAACACGCGCGAAAGCTGCTGCTGCGTGAGCACAGGGATTTCGATGCGCTCCGGCAAATTCTCAATTTCGGCGACAATGTTGCTGTAAGCGTGCTTCTCCCGGTTGGTTAGGCGGCTGTAATAATAGCGGGCCTGCGGGCTCTGTTGCGGCAAGGCCGCCTCGCTGACCGGCAGGTTCTCCCAATCCGGTTCGGTGGGCGTGAAAAACGACAGCACCGCCGTGCAGCCGCCGCAGAGTAAGGCCAGCAGAGCCGCGCAGAGCGGCAGTAGCCAAATACGCCTTCTATCCATGCCAATCCTCCCCATTATTTCGGATGGTTCCATTGCTGGACACTATCATAAATCGTAATCTTCATCGGCTCTTTCTCATAGGCCAGGAAGGCCAGGGGTTTTTGCGCCGCGGTGAAGTCTAAAATGGTGACATCGCTTTCTACCACATTAATCAGCTGCGTAAACAGTGTTTCGGCCTGTTCCAGTTTGGCAGTGGTGAGGTACTGCGTAAGCATGGCGCGCAGCAGCTCCGCCTGCCCCGCGAAACCCTGTTCCCCCTGGGCGGAAAGATACTGCATATACTTCTGTAGCATATCCCCGCGCAAAATTTGCCTGCCCGGCAATAGCAACAGCGTCAACTCCGCGCTGCGGTAGTCCACACGTTCCGGAACCGTGACCTCTACACCGCCGAGAAGCTGTATCACGGATTTAAAACCGGAATAATTTACGGCCAGGTAGCGGTCCAGTTGCAGCTGATACTGCGCCTGAAGCGCCTCGCGCAGCGCAACCGCTCCGCCGGAACGGTAACGTGCCTCCAGGCTGTTCGCTCCGGCCTTGCTCTGCGGCGAAAGTACACAGACACTCACATCTCTGGAGGCAACCTCGCAGGAAACCAGAGCCGCAAAATAGAGCCGTTCCGCCTCCCCATCCACTGTGCTGCAGCAGAGCAAAAAGCTGGCGTTCCCTTCGGCGGGGGCGGGGGTATCGGGGTCCGTTGTTTCCGCCGTGGTGCTCTCCCGCTCCAAAATAGCGGACAGGTCATAGTCGTAGCTGCGCAACATATAAAACAGGGAAAATGCCGCAAACAGCAAAACGGAAACCACAAACGCTGTAAAACTGCGTAAAAAGCGCCCGGTTTTTCTCTGGCGGTCGGTTTGGAACTGTTGCCTGTTTTTCCTGCGCATAACGCTGCTCCTATCCTTCTAAAATTACAAAATCCTCCGCGCCCACGATGATGGCACCGCCCTGTATTTGCTCCCGCGTAAACGGCGCAACCGGGGCTGCGCTTTGCCAGCGGGTGGGCAAATGATACGAAATGGGGTGCGGGTTGCGGTTACACAGCAGCAACAGGCGCTCATCCTCGCTTTCCCTGGCAAAGGCGATACAACCCTGCGCGGCGGAGAGATGGGTAAACACCCCGTCCCGAAGCACCGTGTGCTCTTTTCGCAGCCCACCGAGCGAGCGGTAAAACATCAGCAGTGCCTCGTCCTCTTCCCCCCAGGGGTAACAACCCCGGTTGAAAGGATCCGCTCCACCCTCCAACCCCGCCTCATCCCCGTAATACACGCAGGGGTTACCCGGCAAACAATACTGCAGGACGGCGGCAAGGCGCAAGAGGCGCAGCGCATGTTCCCGCTGCGGCGCAGTGAGGGGAGGGCTACGGCGCGCTACCGGATCCGGTGCCACACCGCCAAGTTCTGTCAAAACGCGTACCGTGTCATGCGTCCCCAGGGGATTGAGCAGGGTATGTATCGTCCCCGGCGGGTAATGCTCCAAAACAGATAGCACCAAAGGGAAAAAGCGCTCCGCCTCTCCGCTTATCACAAAATGTAAAATCGCGTTGCGAAAGGGGTAGTTCATCACACTGTCCAGCTGGCCGCCCAATAGATAGCGCCGCCGGTTGCCGTAGCTGATTTTGTTGGAGGCATCCTCCCAAACCTCGCCCAATATCATGGCATCGGCCTTTTCCGCCTTGGCCGCGCCGTGCAGGGCATCCAAAAAAACATCCGGCAGTTCATCCGCAACATCCAAGCGCCAGCCGGAAGCACCCCGTTGCAGCCAACGGCGGACGACACCTTGCTCTCCGGTGAAAAAATCGAGCACCGCAGGCTCCTCCTTGCGCAGCTCCGGCAGAATGGCGACATTCCACCAGCAGGCATAATCCTCCGGCCAGGAACGGAACCGATACCAAGAATAATAGGACGATTCCCGCGACTGATAGGCTCCTTTCGCCGGGAAGCGATTTCGGCGGTTAAAATACACGCTGTCGTCCCCCGTGTGGGAAAAGACTCCGTCCAGCAGTATGCGGATGCCGCGCCGTTCGGCTTGTTCACACAGCTGCGTAAAATCATCCTCGTTCCCCAGCAGGGGATCGATGCGCAGGTAATCCGCCGTGTCATAACGGTGGTTGGACTGTGCAAAAAAAATCGGCGTAAGGTAAAGGCAGGTCACGCCCAAATCAGCAAGATAAGAGAGCTTTTCCGTAATGCCGCACAAATCGCCGCCGAAAAAGTCGTACTGTGTCACCTTCCCGTCCCTGTCCGGCTCCCAAAGCGGTTCCTCGCCCCAGTCCCCGCGCAGAATCCGCTCGGGCGGAACCTCCGCCTTGGGTTTTCCGGAGGCGAAAAAACGGTCAGGAAAAATTTGATAGTAAACACCGCCATACAGCCATTGCGGAGCCTGGCAGCAGGCGTCATACACCGTCAGCTGCCAACAATCTCCTTCCCCGGGCTCCTGCAGCGCGTCACTGAGCACGGCTGCGTTATCCGCCCCGCGCAGCAGCACACGCTCGCCAAAATCCGTTGACAGAGCAAAATAATACCAGCACAGCGCCGGATGTTCGGGTATAACAAAACAAATCCAGCTTTCTTTCTCTTCCCCTCGCATGCATTCCCATTCCAAGGGCTGATGCATGAATCGCTCCTCGTCGTCCGTGCGGGTACACAAGCGCAACGCGCGGCAGCCTAGGCTGCGGGGCAGTTCCACGCGAAAACGTAGGCTTTCGCCCGCCGCCACCGCACCGAAAGGCTCTTTATAATACCGCTCATAGGATTGATACATGCCACACTCACTTTAGTATAAGATATAGTCCCCGCTCCCGGGCTGCTGTGTAGAAAAAACAATGGCTTTTTTCCCCTTGGGAAATTGTGCAATGCCCGCAAACTCCGCAGGCTTCAGCGGAACCAAAAAGGCATCCGCCTTGCAGCTCCAGAGGTCGCCGTCATACTGCTCACTCACCTGCCCACGCGCAGCCGCGCTTTCCATATAGCAGATGACCGGAACGCCTCCTGCGGCCTGCTTGACTTTTTCCACAAAGGTGTTCAGCGCCGCGTTGCGGCTCCGCTCCGCCGTATCCTCCCCCGGAAAGCCCGCTTTGGAAAGCCCGCCCTGCCCAAACTGCAGGGCATCCAGCACCAGGGCATCTACGCCCAGCGCGGCGCATTCCCGTACCAAGTCCAGCAGATATTCCTGCGCGGCCTCAGAAAAGGGATTCAGCCAGGGCTTTCCGCCCGCGGAACTCTTGTTGTCCAGCCACAGGCTGTCGCCCGTGCCGTAGTGCACCGCCATATCCCGCCTGGCTCCGGCCGCGAGCGGGTCTTGAAAACAATAGATTCTGCCGAAAACCTGCAGCCCCTGCTGCTTTAATTGTGCAACGCGCTCCTTGCAATCCACCAGCGCATTTGCCGCCGCGCCAATCACCTGCGCTGTCTCATTCCCGCTGGGAAAAGCCAGCCTGCCCTCCCTGTCCTTCAGCTCCAGGAGCACGGTGCTACGGTTTTCCCTCTTTGCTTTTGCTGCCAGGCTGTTCAACGCGGAATCGGAACGAAAGCTTGCGGGGGAACAATACAGGCCCGCGATATTGCCCAGTTTGGCGTCTCGCGGCGGTGCCGTAGTAGTCGGCACTTCGGTGGCGCTTGTGCCGTTTGTCTCCCCCTGGACCGTGGTTTCCGCCTCGGGCGGTTTTTCTGAAAGCTTGAGTAGAACGTCCGTAACAAAAAAACCAACCGCCAGCATAACCAAAACCGCCAGCGCCAAAATCACCAGTTCCAGGATGGATTGCCGGTTTTTTCTGCGCGTAAATTGCAGGTTCTGACTTGTGCTGCTGGCATATTTTTTAGAAAACCCCATATAGCTTGTATGAAAATTTCGCTCTGAGCCATAACGCTTTTTTCTTGCCACGGGCAAACCCTCCCTTCCCTGTTACAGAATATTGTATGCGTATTCGGAAAAATTATCCGAACAATCCGTTGCCGGACAGCCCGAGAAACATCATGGAAAGCAGAGAAACATACAGCAGCATGGCGGGCGTTCCGCGAAACGCGGCGGGGATATCCTCGTTATCCGCAATTTTCGAAAGCCCTTTGCTGATGAGCACCGCCGCAAGGGCAAAGGCAAGCCCCGCGCCCAGGCCGGAGCCGATGCTGTTCATCATGCTGTAACCCATCTGGCGGTTAATCAGCGGAATTGCCAAAACCATGGTGTTCAGCGCCGCCATGCCAAGGGTGCTGATAAATTTATGCGTGGGGCGGATGGTAATGAGTAAAAGGGAGGTTACAATTAAAAATAAAAAAATCAAAACCAACGCGAAGAGAATAAAATGCAGTAAGGGAGACAGCCGGTCAATGGCCGGAATGTAGTCCAGCGCACGGCAAATGACACTGGTTAGCACCGAAAAGCCGGAGAGCATGACAATAAACATCACAAAACGGCGCGGTTTGGTTGCGGCACGCAGCACCTCGCTCATGCCAAGGCCGCCGCTGAGCACGAAATTCTGTATGAAAATGGAGTACAGGGCTGTCACAAAAAAATCAATGAAAAGTTCCATGCGCTTCGCCGTCCTTCCCCTGGCTGTTATTCGTGCTCCGTTTTATCCTGCTCGTGCTGATCCAGTTCCTCCATAATGCGTTGGAAACGCCAGCGAATTTCCAGCAAATCCACAGAAACGGGCGCCTCCGGATCCGGTTGAGCGCCGTCTAAGCCGGCGGTGTATTTTTCATAGGGGGATTCCGCCGCCTCACCGTCCTGCGCGGTGTGCTGCACAATATCCTGCAGCACCGAGCGCACATGCGCCGGATCCAGTGCCTGCGGCATGGGTGTAAACGCACCGACCGGGCCGCTGGGCGGCGCAATCTGCGGCTGAGAAACGTGCACGACCGTGTCTGAAATTTTCAACGCCGCCTCCTTGGCGTGGGCGGGGAACACACGCCGGGTAAAACCCTGCAGACCCGCGGCAAAAAAGGCCAAAACCAAAAAGCTTGCAAATGCAAGTCCAAATGCGGGCAACTTCACCGGAATATAGGCCGCCCTGCCCCAAACCGTGCCCATGCTGAGGTATTCCCGCACCAGGCCGGTGAATAAAAACGCGATACAATACCCAAGGCCCGTTGCGAACGCATCCTGCATGGCAAATTTAATATCCGCCTTCACCGCCAGCTTTTCACAATGCAGGGAAACCACAGAATGCACACACAGCAGCGGCAAATAAATACCGGCCGCGCCCAGGAGCTCATGGTCAAAGCGCTCCAGCAGCAGCATGACAGCCACCACCGCGCCGATGCCAAGTAGCATATAGACCGCAACGCGCAAAAAGCGCGGCATCTTTTTCAAAAACAGGCAGGCGATACACTGCGTAAAGAGGAAGGAAACAAAAAAGGTGGCGCTGAGCAGTGCGGCCATTTTCAGCGTTGCAGAAGCGGCAAACACCGGGCACAGGCCGACCAATTGCACCAATACCGGGTTTTTTACCACCGCGCCCCGCAGCAGCACATAGGCAAAGCGGGTGTTCTGCGCCGCTTTTTCCTGCTTTGGCATACGATTCTCTCCCTTCCTGTGTGTGTTTAATAGGTCTTTTCCTTCCGCTCCAGAGTCCGGCTTTTTCCGGGCAAAAAGGAAAGCAGTTTTTGAATCCCGTCCTCAAAAATCGGCCAAAGTGCGTTGGCGGCCAACACCGCAAAGCACACGCCCTCCTCATAAACGCCGAAGTAGCGAAACAGCATGCACAGCACTCCCGCCAGGATGCCGTAGAGCAGGCGCATCCCCCCTGTATCCGGCGAGGTTGCGCTGTCTGTTATAAAAAACACGGCCGCAAACACCAGCATGCCGGCGCACAGCTCAAACAGCACCGAATACCACCGCCCCATCTGCACCCGCGGGAAGGCAAAGGCCAAAACCGCGCAGCTGAACAAAAAGCCCAGCGGCCCCAGCGCCGTGCGCGGCTTGCGCATCACCGGCAAAAGCAGGCAAAGCAGCAGCACCAGGATGCAGCCCGTTCCCATCGGGCCGGAAATGCCCCGCGCGTTGCCAATAAGCAGGCTTGCCGCAAGGCCGGAGCCAACCGCTGTTGACTGCCCGTTTTGCAGCAGGGAGGCAAGGGAGGTTCCGTCCCCCCAGGCGGCGGCTGAAACCGTGATGTCCGTTATCGTTTTCATCTGCGGGTAGGAAAATACTTCCTTTGGAAAGCACAGGCACAAAAAGGCAAACCCGGCGGCGGCGGGCACAAAGGGCGCGTGCATGGTTCCGCCAAAGGGCAGCTTCACCGCCCAAACGGCAAACACACTGCCGACAATTGCCACGGTGTAAGGCGCGTTTGCGGGCAGCATCATGGCAATGCAGGCGCCCACAACAAGGCTGTGATAATCCAACGGCTTGCGCAGCCTGCGGAATAAACCCTGAGCCAAAAGCTCGGCGCAAAGCGCGGCGGCGGCGCCCGCAAACAAGAGGCGCAGGGAGCGTTCCCCGTAGAAAAACCACGCCATAACAGCCACCACCGCCAATGCGATGAGCTGCGTGGTGGCCTCCTGCCGGCCAAGGATTATATCTTGGTGCAGCTCGGTTTGATTTTTCAAAACGGTTACCCTCCAAAATTGCCAAAAATTTTGCATTGCATCCTGCTTGTACGGGTTATATCATACTAGTAATGAAGTAATCAGCATCAGAAAGGACGGCGGCGGTTTATGCGTATAGAAGCTCCGGGAGAAAATAAAATTGTCGTGGAGCTCACGACTCAAGACATGAGCGACCTGGACATTACTTATGAGGACATGGACTATTCCAATATAGAGACCCGGCGCGTTATATGGACTTTGCTGGACCGCGCCGGCCAGGCGCTGGGGCGGGATATCGACCCCACCGGGCGCATGATGATTGAGGCTATTCCGCGCAAAAACGGCGGCTGTGTGATGCATTTCACCATCCTGCGGGAGGAAAAATGCAGGCAGCAGATTCCGGCTCGTCCGGTTTTACGCAAGGAAGAAACGGTGTATACATACGAGTTCACCAGCCTGGACGACTTGATGGACTGCGCGGCAAGCTTTTTGCGCATGCGCTTTACGCCGATTTCCAGCGCCCTGTATGCGAGCGACGGAATTTTCCGCCTGGTGCTTGGCATGCAGTACAGCGGGGGGCAGATGCGCGCTTTCTTCGGGGAATACGGCAAACTCTCCGGCACAGGGGAATGCAGCGCCGCGGCCACGCGCGAATATTGGAAGCCGATTTGCAAAAGTGATGCTTTGGAAAAGCTGGGCTTTCCCGGCCTTAGGGCTTAATTGTCCGCACACGCGCGCAGGGAGCGAAGTGCCTGTGCGTAATCCGCCGTGCCAAATATTGCGCTGCCCGCAACAAATACCGTTGCGCCGGCCTGCGCAGCAGCGCGGATGGTTCCGGCGTGAATGCCGCCGTCCACCTGGATGGCGGTGAAAAGACCGCGCCGATCTATCTCCCCGCGCAGGGCTTTGATTTTATCCAAGGCACCGGGTTGAAATGCCTGACCGCCGAAACCGGGCTCCACTGACATCACAAGAACCATGGCAAGGCGCTCTAAATAGGGGAACACCGCTTCAACCGGCGTATTCGGGCGAATACTTAGGCACGGCTTTGCGCCGTGCTTTTCTATTTGCGCAAGCCCTTCCTCCAGGCAACAGTTTGATTCCGTGTGCAGCGTGATAGAATCCGCTCCCGCCCGCAAAAAGTCCTGCAAATACCGTTGCGGCTCCTCCAGCATCAAGTGCACGTCAAAGGGCAACGCGCTGTGAGGGCGCAGGGCACAGACGACAGCCGAGCCAAAACTGATGTTCGGCACAAAATGCCCGTCCATGATATCCAGGTGCAGCATGTCCGCCCCGGCGGCGGTAACCGCGCGCAGTTCCTCCCCCATGCGGGAGAAATCGCAGGCCAGCAACGACGGAGCCAACAGAACCACGCAAACACCACCCCAAAAAGTATTACAAATAAGTATAACAATTTCGCCCGCAAAGGTCAATGTATTTGCCGCGGAAAATATGCGTTGTTTCCTTTACTTTTTCAGTAAAACTGTGTTATACTGATTTAAATTTGCATGTGGGAGAAAATATAAATGGAGTATTGCTATTCCGACAAAATGAAAAATCTCAAGCCTTCCGCCGTGCGTGAAATCTTAAAAGCGGCCTCCACCCCGGGCATGATTCCGTTTGCCGCGGGCAACCCCGCGCCGGAGGCTTTCCCGGTGACGACTGTGCAGCAAATTACCGAACAGCTTATGCACAGCGACCCGGTGGCGCTGTTGCAATACGGTGTGACGGAGGGCTATACGCCGTTGTTGCGCCAAATTGCGGAGCTGCTCACCACGCGCCAAAAAATTGGCAGAGAGTTTGATTCCGTGCTCATCACCAGCGGCGCACAGCAGGTGATGGATTTGGCAACGAAGGTGCTTTGCAATGAGGGTGACACGATTTTATGCGAAACCCCCTCTTTCATCGGCTCGCTGAACTGTTTTCGTTCCTACAACACCAATTTGGTGGGGATTGATATGGAGGAAGACGGCATCAACCTCTGCCAGCTGGAGGATAGGCTGCAAAACGAGCGCAACATCCGTTTCATCTATGTAATTCCGAATTTCCAGAACCCCTCCGGCGTTACGATGTCGCTGGAAAAACGCAGGGCGGTCTATGCCCTAGCCAGGCAGTACGGCGTGATGATTCTGGAGGACGACCCCTACGGCTATCTGCGTGTGCGCGGGGAGCATATCCCCAGCATCAAGAGCATGGACGAGGACGGCATTGTGATTTACGCCGGCTCCTTCTCCAAGCTGCTCGCCCCGGGTATCCGGGTGGGCTACGCCGTTGCGCCCAAGCCGATTCTTGCCAAAATGACGGTTGGCAAGCAAACCAGCGATGTGCATACGCCCATGTTCTCGCAAATGCTCGTTTCCAAGTGGCTGGAGCAAATTGATTTCAACGACCATATCGTAACCATCAGCGACATTTATCGCCGCAAGCTGGATTTAATGTGTGAGCTCATCAATTCCCAGATGCGCGGCTTTTTCCAATACCAAAAGCCTGAGGGCGGCCTGTTTATCTGGTGCCGCCTGCCGGACAAGGTGGATATGACGACCTTTTGCACCCAGGCGCTCAAGCGCTCTGTCGCCGTTGTGCCGGGCACCGCCTTTTTGGTGGATGACAGCAAGCCAACATCCTATGTCCGCCTGAATTTTTCCACGCCGCCGGATGCGCAGATTATTGAGGGCATGAAAATACTTGGCAAGCTGCGGGATAAGTATGTGCAGCGCATGGCCGAGCTGAACGGGGAGGGATAGCCGCATGGAACAAGCCACGCAAAAAAAACCGCGCGTGCTTAGCGCGATTCAGCCCACGGCCATGCCGACTTTGGGCAACTATATTGGTGCCCTGCGCAACTGGAAGCGCATGAGCGCGGATAACGATTGCTACTATGCCGTTGCGGATTTGCACGCCATCACCGTGCGCCCGGAGCCCGCGCTGCTAAAAAAGCAGACGCTCGAGGCCTATGCGCTGTTGCTGGCCATTGGGCTCGATCCGAACGAGAGCGTGATTTTTGTGCAGAGCCATGTCACAAGCCATGCACAGTTGAGTTGGATTCTCAGCAACTATACACAATTCGGAGAGGCCTCCCGCATGACGCAGTTCAAAGAGAAGTCACAAAAACATGCGGACAACATCAATGTGGGGCTGTTCACCTACCCCGTTTTGATGGCGGCGGATATTTTGCTCTATCAGGCGCAGTTTGTGCCTATCGGGGCGGATCAAAAACAACATTTGGAAATCGCCCGGGATATCGCAGAACGCTTCAACGGCATTCATGGCAAAACCTTTACACTCCCGGAACCATATATCGGCAAGGTCGGTGCGCGCGTGATGTCTTTGCAGGAGCCTGCAAAAAAAATGTCGAAATCCGACGAAAACCCCAAGGCATCTATATCCATTATCGACGCGCCTGAGGCTATCGTCAAAAAATGCAAGAGCGCGGTTACGGATTCCGAGGCCTGTGTGCGCTATGCCGAGGGCAAAGAGGGCGTCAACAACCTGATGACCATCTATTCCGCCTGCACGGGTGAGGACTTTGCCGCCATCGAGAGCCGCTTTGCGGGCAAAGGCTACGGCGACTTCAAGCTTGCTGTGGCAGAGGCTGTGGAGGAGGAACTGCGCCCGGTGCGCGAGGCCTATTACCGCTACATGGCCGACCCCGCCTATTTGGCCGACTGCGCAAGGCAGGGCGCGGAAAAAGCGCAGCGCATCTCCGGCTATACACTGGAAAAGGTGATGAAGAAAGTCGGGTTCTGGCAAATTTGAATGGATTCGGTATAAGAAAGCGTTGTTTTTTATAATTTGGTACAGATATGCAGAAAATACTTGAAGATTTGTATAAATCGTGTATAATAAGATGTAGACATTACACTGGGAGGAATTTGGATGAAAGAAATCAAAAAAATTGTGCTCGCTTATTCCGGCGGTTTGGACACCTCCATCATCATCCCCTGGCTCAAGGAGAACTATCCCGGTTGCGAGGTCATTGCGGTCTCCGGCGATGTGGGGCAGGGCACGGAGCTGGACGGGCTGGAGGAAAAGGCGTTGAAAACCGGTGCGTCCAAGCTGTATATTGAGGACTTAAAGCAGGAGTTTGTGGACGACTTTATTTTCCCGACGCTGAAAGCCGGTGCGGTTTATGAGAAGGACTACCTGCTGGGCACCTCCTTTGCGCGGCCTATCATTGCCAAGCGCATTGTGGAAATCGCCAAGCAGGAGGGCGCGGACGCAATTTGTCACGGCTGCACAGGCAAGGGCAACGATCAAGTGCGCTTTGAGCTAACCATCAAGGCCTTTGCGCCGGAAATGGAAATTATTGCCCCCTGGCGCGTGTGGGATATCAAGAGCCGCGATGAGGAGATTGACTATGCCGAGGCGCACAATATTCCTTTAAAAATAAACCGTGAAACAAACTATTCCAAGGATAAAAATCTTTGGCATCTCTCCCATGAGGGCTTGGATTTAGAAGACCCGGCAAACGAGCCGCAGTATACCAAGCCGGACTTTTTGGAGCTTTGCGTTGCGCCGGAGCAGGCGCCGGATGCGCCGACCTATGTCACCATTGGTTTTGAACAGGGCGTGCCCGTTTCGCTGGACGGCGTAAAGATGGACGGCGTTTCCCTGATTTACAAGCTCAACGAAATCGGTGGCAAAAACGGCATCGGCTTGGCGGATATCGTGGAAAACCGCCTGGTGGGCATGAAGTCGCGCGGTGTTTACGAGAATCCGGGCGGGGCCATTCTGTATCGCGCCCACGATGTGCTCGAGACCTTGACGCTGGACCGCGACACTCTGCATTATAAAGAATTGCTTTCCAAGCGCTATGCGGAATTGGTGTATTTCGGGCAGTGGTTCACCCCCCTTCGCGAGGCGCTGGACGCGTTTGTGGATAAAACGCAGGAAACCTGTACCGGCGAAGTGAAATTGAAGCTCTATAAAGGCAATATTGTCAACGCGGGCGTAAGCTCCCCCTATTCGCTTTACAGCGAGGCGTTCGCCACCTTTGATGAGGACGCGGTATATAACCAAAAAGACGCGGAAGGGTTTATTAATCTGTTTGGCCTTTCTATGAAGGTGAAAGCGATTTTAGACGCAGAGCGTAAGTAATCTACGGGGAGGGTACGGACTTGTTGATTCGGGAGGCGACCAAAAAGGATATTCCCGCATTGTGTGACATTTATCGCATTCTGTTTGCGGAAATGGCAAGTCTGCAACCCGATATTTGGAAGGAGGGCGAACAAAACACCTCCTTTTTGAAAGAACTAATCCGAGATTCCAATGCGGTTTTATACATTGCCGAGGTGGAAGATCAGATTGCCGGATTTACGCTTGCCACAGAAAATAAGCGGCCGCCGTTCCCCTGTATCCAGCCGCACCGTTACGCCTATCTGATGGATATGGCGGTTTTACCCCCTTTCCGCGGGAAGGGGATAGGAAGCTATTTGATAGAACGGGTAAAGGATTGGGCACGGAGCCGTCAACTGGATTTTGTGGAGCTGGGTGTGTTGCAAAATAATACGGGCGCAATCCGACTCTATGAACGACAGGGCTTTGAAACGCAGCAGTATACCATGCGGTGCATGTTGAAATAATACTTCGCACCGATAATAAAAGGATGATTCGTATGCCACTCTGGACAGGCCGCTTTTCCAAAGAAATTGACCCCAAAACAAACGACTTTAACTCTTCCGTTGCAACCGACAGCCGCATGTATCGGCAGGATATTGCGGGCAGTCTGGCGCATGCCGCCATGCTGGCGGAGCAGGGCATCATTTCCCGGGAGGATTGCGGGCAAATCACGGACGGGCTGACCGCCATTCTGCACGAGATTGAAAGCGGCGCACTTATCATTGATCCC
Organism: Oscillospiraceae bacterium; assembly: GCA_031549535.1. Lineage (GTDB taxonomy): Bacteria > Bacillota > Clostridia > Oscillospirales > Acutalibacteraceae > JAVBPP01. The sequence continues at coordinate 2,244 of JAVBPP010000048.1, read as the reverse complement.
AATGCCGAGGATATCCACACGTTTGTGGAAACGACGCTGACAGAACGCATCGGGGACGCCGGAAAACGGCTACATACCGGGAGAAGCCGCAACGACCAGGTGGCCACGGATATCCGCTTATATCTGCGCGAGGAGTGCGACAGCGTACTCTCGCTGCTGGAGGATTTTTGCGCGGCAATCCGAAACAAGGCCGCCGAATACGCACAGGCGATTTTGCCGGGGTATACGCACTTGCAGCGTGCGCAGCCGATTACACTCAAGGCGCATCTGGATGCATACCTCGCCATGTTCGCACGGGATGCTGCCCGCCTGCGAGACGCAAAGGCGCGCATGAATCTCTCCCCCTTGGGCAGCGGTGCGCTCGCGGGCACCACCTACCCCATAGACCGCGCCATGACAGCGCAGACGCTCGGTTTTGACGACTTTTGCGAAAGCACTCTGGACGGTGTTTCCGACCGAGATTTCTGCCTGGAGTTGGCCGCAGTGCTTTCCATTGTTATGGTGCACCTCTCCCGCCTGAGCGAGGAGATTATTCTTTGGTGCTCCTGGGAATTTCGTTTCGCGGAGCTGGACGATGCGTTTTCCACAGGATCCAGCATTATGCCCCAAAAGAAAAACCCCGATATTCCGGAGCTGATACGCGGCAAAACAGGACGCGTTGTCGGCGATTTAACAGGCCTTTTGACGATGATGAAGGGATTGCCGCTGGCTTATAACAAGGATATGCAGGAGGATAAGGACGCGATTTTTGACGCGTTTGACACCGTGAAGCTCTGCTTGACCACCGCCGCTCCCATGCTGGAGACCATGCGTTTTCGTCCGGAGGTAATGCGCGCGGCAGCCGCAGGCGGCTTTATCAACGCAACGGATTGCGCGGATTACCTTGTGGGCAAGGGCCTGCCCTTCCGCGATGCCTATAAAGCCACCGGAGCGCTAGTTGCCCTGTGCATCGCGAAGGAAACGACACTGGAACAGCTTCCGCTGGAAGAATACCGTGCGGTCTGCCCTCTGTTTGCTGCAGATGTTTTTGAAGCAATCCGATTAGAAAACTGTGTGACACGGCGCGGGCTTTAATATTTCGCAATAGCTTGTTTACACTAGCGTAACAAATACCCAATTTTTTTACATGCATTTCTGTTTTTTTGTGGACAAACCCTTGATTTCCCAGCGCATTTCCGTTATAATAAGAACTAGACATTTTAATAATGTAATTTTATTTAGGAGGCAATTTCATGAAAAAGGTAGTAGCTATTTTGTTGGCACTCGCCATGATGACGGCGTTTGCAAGCTCCGCATTTGCAATCAACTGCGGTAATTGTGAAAACCCGGACTGCAAAGCCGATTGTGCATGCATCGAAGGTGAATGCGAAGGCGATTGCTGTAAAGAAAAAGAATCCAATCTGCCAGATTTTTTGCAGGCGATTGTTGATTTCTTTACCCAGAACCTTATCGAGCAAATCAGAGGCCTAATTCAAAAGATTATGGACTCCATTAAAGGCCCCGCACCGTTCTAATTGTTATACCAATATTCAAAGAAAGCGTAGATAAAAAATCTGCGAATTGGTATTAGAGAAACACTGCACCGGACGAAAAGATAGAAAGTTATCTTTTCGTCCGGTGTTTTTGTCGTTTTAAGTTTAAGTAATTTCCAAAAAAAACCGTTAAAACACTTATGTTTCAACGGTTTCTGTGGCTCCCCCTGTTGGACTCGAACCAACGACCCTGCGGTTAACAGCCGCATGCTCTACCAACTGAGCTAAGGAGGAATATTGTGTCGGCATCGTCCTATCTTCCCGGGCGGTCACCCACCGAGTATTGTCGGCACTGATGAGCTTAACTACCGTGTTCGGGATGGGAACGGGTGGAGCCTCATCGTTATAGACACCGACTTGCGCCCTATTTCGGACGCAGTCTATTGTATGCACACCAAACGGTGTGTGATACATAAATTGGTGACCCGTACGAGATTCGAACTCGTGTTGCCGGCGTGAGAGGCCGGAGTCTTAGGCCACTTGACCAACGGGCCACTACTGGTACACCTTCAGGGACTCGAACCCTGGACACCCTGATTAAGAGTCAGGTGCTCTACCAACTGAGCTAAAGGTGCGCATCGCACATAAAAAACCGAACAGAGGAGAGAGAGAGAAAGGAAGCAACCAAAATGAACGAATTAAAAAGGACAAGCCCTCGACCAATTAGTACAGCCAAGCTGAACACATTGCTGTGCTTACACATGCTGCCTAT
>JAVBPP010000109.1:0-3899 GCA_031549535.1 Oscillospiraceae bacterium | reverse complement strand
TCTCCTGTCCGGGGTGCGGGGTTTTTGTAAACCGCTTCGTCTGGTTTATAGGGTTCTGAAAACCGGGGCTGTCCGGTTTATAGGGTACAGTTTAGAAAAGCTTTGCTGTATGGCTTTTTCGCGGATTTTTTATCTACGTTTTCTTTGGATATTGGTATTATACACCGATGCGTTGCGGCAAACCCGTTATTTTCTGCACAGACTTTGATGGAAATAACAAGCGGGGCAAACACAAGGTTTGCCCCGAAACGGTTGATGAAAGCTTATTTTAGGCGGTCAATGATATAAAGAATAATTGCAATCAACCGGTTTTGAATCAATTTTTCTTTCACATTGTCAAAAAACTTTTGAATGGCAGAACGGGTATCCTTCGTTTCCTGCATATTGCCATCATCACAGACAAACGCCTGGGTGAAGCAAATGCCGCCGTCACCCTTGAGCTGGGCACGCACATAACAGCCGATTTCGTCCGCATGCTCGGAAAGGTTGATGCTGTTACCTGTGGCAATAATTTCGCCTTTGGCAATCCATTCCACGCTCTTTGTTTCAGCGGTTACATCCAGGTTGATGGTCTGCGCCGCCTGGTCCACTGCAACCTTTGTCACCATCGGCACAGGAATTGTCTGGTCCCCCACAAAGTCATTTCCCAACTCCGGTCTGGCGCGCAGACCCACAGCGAACAGGGTGCCGTTTTCCATCGCAGTTCTGAGATTTTCAACCGTGTTCTCCGGCATCATGATATACTCATAGCTGGAAATAACATGGCGCATAAAGTGCGCATCGCTCGTGCCCAAACCCCAAACATTTCTGCCCTTGGGGATGGTGTATTCCAACAGGCCATCCCACAGCACACGGTCATGCCTGGTTGGGGAGTCATCCTGATTGAGTACCTCGATGCCCATGCAGCTGGGATATTTCACCAAAATATCACCGAAAAAGCGGATGTTGGCTGGATCTTTGGCAATATTGACATCCTTCCCGGAGCCAAGCCAATCGCCAGGGTGGTTGATTTGTGTCAAACCGCCCAGCTTATCTACATCGGCAATGACCTTTTCATAGTTATTCTCAATGCCCCAATCGCCCTGGCCGTAATCCACAAAATAGCTGTTAACGTGGTTCTTCTTCAAAACACCGGCGTTCAGCTCAATGCCAAGCGGGACATCCAGCATGCCCCTGCCGCCCCTGTCAGAGCCGGTGGTGTAGCGGACATAATCCTCCTGCGAAACGGCGGTCAGCGGCAACTTGATGACCGGGAGACTCAGCAGCGGCAAACGCTCGGGCTTCACATTCCAGCCCTTGTTGACGATGCCGTGGTCTGTCATGGCGAGCACGTCAAAGCCCTCTTTGTAATACGCGTCAACCATATCCTTTAGGTCAATCTCGGCGTCGCTGGCTGTGGAATGCGTATGGCGGTTCGCCTTGTAGGCGGTCCAGCTATCCCAATCCACTGTTTCATAGGGATTTGTGATGGCAAACACCCTTGTGCCGCCCTCCTGGGCAAAGGCAATCGGCAACATAAGCGATACCCCCAGTACGCATACTAACATTATACTAATAATTTTTTTCATGGATTCGCCTCCCCTTCTTCTGCATCCGGAAAATGGCTTTGCACGCTGCGCTGCAACGCACAATATAGCAATTATACAGAGTAAATAGAATAATTACAAGTCAAATCCATGGTTTTGTTAATCATTTCGTCACTATTTCTCATTCATCGCGTGACTGCCTTGCTTGATTCAATTTTGTGGGGAACAGATTTGTCCTGCGCAGCGCAACAAACAGTGGCAGCCCCAGACCATAGCACATGGCAAGCTGGCCTATGCAAACCTGCGTAGCGGCTGTGATAAATCCTAAAAAGCTGGTGTCCTTGGTATAAAAGACACAGATTTCCGCACCGATAATCAGTGCATTGCATGCCACGGGAAATAAGGGAGCCAACAGGGGCATACCCTTCCATGTAATGTTCCGGGTCATGCGCGTTCCAAGTGCGGCAATTAAGGTTGCTGCTGTTCCGAATATGATATCCATGGGGGAAACCGTGCTCGTTAAGTTTCCTAACAGACAGCCCACCGTCAGCCCCGGAATCGCAGCAGGTGTAAAGACCGGGAGAATGGTCAGCGCTTCAGAAAAGCGAAACTGAATCGGGCCATAGGCAAGGTTCATTACTGCCGCCAAATAGGTCAGCGCGGCATATGCGGCGGCTATCATCGCCGCCTGCGCCAAATAAGTCATATTTTGTTTTTTCATTCGTTTGACCTTCCCTTTTATAAATAATCCACTAAATCCGCCAGACTATTGGCAACGATATCCGCACGGATTTCAGAATGCTCATATAATTCCGGTGTCGTAACCCCCGTCATCACCAAGGCTGACGTAATGCCATGGCGCGCACCAATCGCAATGTCTGTTTCCAGGCGATCCCCGATAAAGGCCAGTTCCTCGCGTTTGCATCCCAAACGCTTTGTGATATAATCCACTGTATGGGTCGTCGGTTTTCCGAAGATTTCAGGATAGCGCCCCGTCGAGGCAGCAAACAGTTCTATCATCGAGCCGGTGTCCGGCAAAAAGCCCTCCGCCGCCGGGCAGTTTTTATCAGGGTGTGTTGCATAATACAGTGCACCGCCCGCAATAAAATTCGCCGCTTTGTGAATTTTTTCATAGGTCAGTGTGGTATCAAAGCCCAGCAAAACGATGTCAGGATTGTTTTCGGTCAGTGTTACCCCTGCCGCTTTCGCCATTCCCAAAAAGCGTTCATTCCCCAGCAAATATACTGCCGCATCGGCATGCCTTGCTTGAATGTAATCCAGCGCAACTTGGGATGAGACCATGACTTTCCCCTCCTCCACCGGATAACCCATCTCCCGCAGTCTTGCCCTGCAAAACGGTTCATCATTTGAGGAATTGTTGGTGAAAAAATAAAAGTCTTTTCCACTGCGCAGTACAGCCTTTAAAAAGCTTTTTGCGCCTGATATCAGTTGGCCATCCAGGTAAAAGGTGCCATCCATGTCAATAATCATGTACTTTTTTTCTCTAAGCGATATCCCGTCCAATTTTACTTGCTCCTTACTTACATTTCCTAATATTGCTAGGTGACTTTTGTTCACATGAATGGATTTCCCAAGAAAAACATACTATAATATGGTTATTCTTTTCTGCATTATGAAACTATTTCTACTGAGAAAAAAAGTTATGTGGGGGCTGCAATTTTGATTACAGAACGTCTTCGCGCGCTGCGCGAGAACTTCGAACTGACACAGTTTGAGGTTTCCGAATATCTGCAGGTTGAACGTTCAACCTATTCCTATTACGAATCCGGGCGTACACCGAACCTTGAGGTTTTGATGAAGCTTTCCAAGCTATACCACGTTTCTCTCGACTACTTGGCCGGGCTGGATGAGGAGCCGGAGTTGTTGGAGTTTGCCTCCCCGGATATGCAGCTGAAAGAGCCGGATACCAGCTTTCATTTAACAGACGAAGAAAAGAAGCTTGTACTATTGTTCCGTCTGTGCGATGAGCCGGAAGAGATTCTCGAGTATGTCCGTGCACGCTGCCTGGACAAGTCCGCCGCGGACGCCATCACCGAAGCCTAATTCATTCTCGCTTTAATTTTTGTAGAAAGTCCAACTTGTTTCCATCGCGACGTTTTCCTTAGGGATGCGTTGCCCGGAAATGATTTGGGCTTTTGTTCGTATAGGCGTTGAAATACATATTAATTTAATAAAAGAGGGTGGACATAAATCCACCCTCTTTCTTACGCAGTGCGCATCGCACATAAAAAACCGAACAGAGGAGAGAGAGAGAAAGGAAGCAACCAAAATGAACGAATTAAAAAGGACAAGCCCTCGACCAATTAGTACAGCCAAGCTGAACACATTGCTGTGCTTACACATGCTGCCTAT